>NZ_JBITXP010000031.1:0-77060 GCF_044544765.1 Streptomyces sp. NPDC053513 | reverse complement strand
GGCGATGGCTGCGCCAGCGCGGGATCCGCCCTCGCATCGCCCGCAAGGGCATCGAGTCCTCGCAGCGGCTGGGCCGGCACCGGTGGGTAGTCGAGAGAACCGTGTCCTGGCTGGCCGGCTGCCGCAGGCTCCACCGCCGCTACGAACGCAAGGCCGAACACTTCCTCGCCTTCATCGGCATAGCCGCAGCCCTCATCGGCTACCGCCGACTGGCGGCTCTGCTCACGGCCTGAGCCGGTTCTGCTGCACGTCGAAGCAGACCAGTCCCATGGACTCCGCCACGGCCGCCGCGTACGCCGACGCCTCCTCGGCCATGCTCCACCGCATGGGGAAGTAGATCAGCGGACCACTGGCCTCGCCGATCAGCGGCCCGGTCGACCAGGGCGAGGTGTCCTCCTCGTCCTCGGTGAGGTCACACCACCGCTCAAGCAACGCGGCCACGTAGGCCGCGATGCGCTCGGACGGAGGCTCTTCCACCTCGCTGTCGATGTAGCGGTCGTACAGGGCGTCGAAGATCCGGCCGGCGGTCTTGTCGTCCGCCGGCTTCTCGCCTTCCCAGACAGCAAGGTCGTAGCTCATGCCAGGAGGCTCTCATGCCGCTCTGACAGCCATAAGAAACGACGTCTTAGAGGTCATCTCATTTGGTGGCTACGTGCGGGGAGCCCGCGACAAGTCGAGCCATCTCGTGCAGGCGGTGCCAGTACTCAGGGGCGTCCGCTTCGCCGAGTACAGGTATGACCTGGTCGAGGCGGGCGATA
Organism: Streptomyces sp. NPDC053513; assembly: GCF_044544765.1. NCBI lineage: Bacteria > Bacillati > Actinomycetota > Actinomycetes > Kitasatosporales > Streptomycetaceae > Streptomyces > Streptomyces sp. NPDC053513. Next base: position 76,302 of record NZ_JBITXP010000031.1, on the reverse strand, counting down.
CAGCGAAGCAGAGTGCTTCGACCCCGCGCTTCGAGCTCGCCGCCGTTCTTGATCCACGTGAAAACGCAGCCTGCGGTGTCCGAGTCCAGCATCACCATGTCGAAGCCGGCCCGGTCCGCTCCAGCCAATCCGGGAGGAAACGGCAGTTCCATGAACTCTTGGTACAGGCGTGATACGGCCTCAAACGCAGTCTCTTCGCTCACGCGGACCATCATGGCGCAGCTTTCACAACGCCTGGAGTCGTCTTGAGTCTGCGGTAGCAGATGAGGGTGCAGGCGATGCTGGTGAAGGCCAGGAAGTGGTCGGCCTTGCGTTCGTAGCGTCGGTGGAGGCGTCGGCAGCCGGCGAGCCAGGACATGGTGCGTTCGATGGTCCAGCGGTGGCGGCCCAGCCGCTGCGAGGACTCGACGCCTTTGCGGGCGATGCGGTGAGTGATGCCGCTCTCGCGTAGCCATTGCCGCAGGTGGGAGTAGTCGTAGCCTTTGTCGCCGTGGAGCTTTCCCGGCTTGCGCCGCCTGCGTCCGCGGCGGGAGCGGATCGGCGGTATGCCCTTCACCAGCGGGATCAGGGCCTGGCTGTCGTGCAGGTTTGCCGCCGAGATTCCGACGGAGATGGGCAGACCTGTCCGCTCGGTGATCAAGTGGATCTTCGAGCCGTACTTGCCCCGGTCGACAGGATTCGGGCCTGTCAGGTCCCCCTTTTCAGGGCGCGCATGTTCACCGAGTCGATCGCGCAGCGGGACCAGTCCAGCTCGCCTCGGGACCCGAGTTCGTCGAGGACCAAGCGGTAGAGCTTGGCCCACACGCGGGCCTTCGTCCACTCGGAGAAGCGTCGGTGGGCTGTCGCTCCCGACGGCCCGAACGACGCGGACGGCAGCTGCTGCCACGTGCAGCCCGTTGTGGCCACGAACACGATCGCGGCCAGCACCTCCCGGTCGCCGTGCCGACGCCGGCCACCACCCTGGGGCCGCGAAGGAGCCTCCGGCACCACCTGCTGGAACAGCTCCCACAACTCGTCCGGCACCAGCCGCTCGACAATCCCCACCACGGCCCGCAGCCTATCGAGCTGGCCAAATGAGATGACCTCTTAGAAGGGACTTGGCCGCAGCAGTGCGCCCAGGCCGCTGACTAGGGTCTTTGATGCTCTCTTGAGCGCTGCCTCGGAGTCTTCCCCGCGTATTCACCGGAGGGCCTGATTCCGGCTTATGGCGAAGCATGTTTCATCTAGTTTCTGATTTACCGCGACTCATCGCGTCTCAGTGCAGGTCAGAGGGGGCCCTCAGGGCGAGCATCGTGACTCATCGCGTCTCGGCCTGCAAACGCAGAAGAGACCACCGCGCGGGGCGGTGGTCTCTTCTCGACTGCTCCAGCAGTCATCATCGTCGGACTCCTGCGACTCCCACCCCGGAGGCCGACTCAGCCGGGCAGCGGACCGCCCCAGGCGCGTTTGGTCAGCTCGCCCCAGACCCCCGGTGTGACCGTCCGGGGATCTACGGCCTCATTCGGCGTCGAAGTTTTTAGTTGTGGTAGACGGCGTTGTCAGTCCCATGAACAAAGAGGGTCCATGAGCCGTTCTGGTTTTTCCCAATGGCCACATCGCCTACGATCTCGCCGCCCAACGGGGTCCAGTTGTCGTTCCAGCCGTTGCTCGGACTTGTTTGGTTTCGCCTGTACACTCCACCGTCGGTTCCACGCACGTAGAGGAAGATACGGCCATTGTCCGGGCTCTGACCAACCGTAATGCTGTTGGCCGGGGTCTGGCCGCCCAGAGACTGCCAGCCTTCGGGGTTCCAGCCGCTGTTCGGTGCGACCTGCCACCGGTGGTACACCGCTTTGTCATTGCCGCGAACGAATACTTCCATGCGGCCGTCCTTGTTCCGTCCCACTCCGATGGCGCTCGGGGTCTGGCCGCCCAGAGACTGCCAGCCTTCGGGGTTCCAGCCGCTGTTCGGTGCGACCTGCCACCGGTGGTACACCGCATCGTCGAGGCCTCGGACGAAGATCTCCATCCGGCCATCTAGATTGGTGTTCACGGCGACGTCGCTGCCGGTCTCGCCTCCCAGCGGCTGCCAGCCTTCGGGGTTCCAGCCGCTGTTCGGTGCGACCTGCCACCGGTGGTACACCGCTTTGTCGTTGCCCCGGGCGAAGATCTCCATCCGGCCATCCTGATTGCCGCCCACTCTGATGCCGCTCGTGACCTGGCCGCCCAGAGACTGCCAGCCTTCGGGGTTCCAGCCGCTGTTCGGCGCCACCTGCCACCGGTGGTACACCGCATCGTCGGTACCGCGGACGAAGATCTCCATCCGGCCATCCACATTCCGACTTATCCCGATGCCGCTCGAGATCTGGCCGCCCAGAGACTGCCAGCCTTCGGGGTTCCAAACGCTGTTCGGCGCCACCTGCCACCGGTGGTACACCGCGTTGTCGCTGCCTCGGGCGAAGATCTCCATCCGGCCGTCCGAATTCTCACCCGTCGCGACGTTGCTGCTCACCTGACCACCCATGGATGTCCAGTTCTCGGCCATTTACCTTATCCTTCCCATAGCAAGGTGGAGGGATAGATTTGGGGAAACTCCAGGTCATGCTGGGTTTGATGAAAGCTATTGCCCCTTCAAATCCAGCACTCATCGACAGTCGGGCCCGCTGACGTCCCATTGTGATCTCGCGGGGCTGCGTCATTTAGAGGGGGGAGGAGGATGCTTCGCATCAGTCCATACACGGTCCTGGGGAACCAGTTGCACCCGTAGGTATGACCCACCTCTATTATCTTCGCTGTGGTCAGGGTGTGCGACCTGTGGGCCATCTCTCCCATTCCCGGCGGTGCGTTACCAGCTGCCCCCTTGGAACGCAAGGGGGCAGACTCCAGTCGTCCGCCGCACCGGGAACCGGCTCTCCGTGAACGCAACATCGCCCGTACAACCAGCACGTCTATGACCGTGTCCTATGTGGTGAGGCGGTCGTTGAGGTCGTCATGGGGCGGGGTACGTGGAGTTGGATTGTTCCGGACGGGCTGTGGGAGATCGCGAAGCCGCTGATCCCGCCCTCTCGGGTGCGGCCGCAGGGCGGCGGAACGCCGGACACACCTGATGAGACTCTGTTCGCCGCGATCATCTACGTCCTGGTCAGCGGTTGTGCCTGGCGGGCCCTGCCGCCCTGCTTCGGGGTCTCGAAGTCCACCGCTCATCGCCGATTCCTGATCTGGTCGCGGGCCGGGGTGTGGGGCCGACTGCACGAGGAGATCCTGCACCGCCTCGACGACGCCGGCCTGCTGGACCTGTCCCGCGCCGTTCTCGACTCCGCCCACGTCCGGGCGAAAAAGGGAGCGAACTCACAGGTCCGAGCCCCGTGGACCGCGGCAAAGCGGGTTCCAAGATGCACGTCCTGTCGGACGCGAACGGACTGCCCCTCCTCGTCGGCCTCTCGGCCGCCAACACCCACGACAGCCAGGCACTGAAGCCCATGGTGCTCGGTCACCAAACGAGACACGACCCCCATCGCGGACGTCACTTCAAACCCCAGCGTCTGCATGCCGACAAGGCCTACGACATACCTGAGCTGAGGAGATGGCTCCGCGGAAGGCGTATCGGAGTCCGCATCGCACGCAAGGGCGTGGAGTCCAGTGAACGGCTCGGGCGACGCAGGTGGGTGATCGAGCGCACGATGTCCTGGCTGACGGGCTACCGCCGGCTCAACCACCGCTACGAACGCTACCCCCGCAACTACCTGGCCTTTCTCGGCCTCGCCTCAGCCATCTGCTGCTACAAGCGACTCGTCCGCCTCACCACATAGGACACGGTCTAAAGCGGTGGTACGCGATGGCTGATGAGCCGTGGGAGTCGCAGCCTCCGAAGCCCCTGGCAGGGGACATGCGATCCGCGCGACAGCACGCCGAGTCGCATCCTGCCGTCGCCAACGTACTGGGTATGATCTCCGCTGCCCCAACTAAAGGGCCACGGAAGGAACTTCCTCTCCGCCGGTGCGAGCCGGACATCGGACCAGAAGAGCCAACCGCCACTGAACCCTCCCAGCCGGGAGGCCGAGTGCAGGAGCAGCATGCCGAAGACTGCGTACATCTACGTCCCCGCGCCCTCGAAGGCGAACCTCGAGATCGGCCTCAACCGCGGACTGTGGGGATGGAAGAGCCCCACCCTTGACCGCGCAACCGGCCGCTCTGACGTCCAGAGCCTCGAAGTAGGCGACTACCTCGTCCTCGCACACATCGGCCCGCAGGCCCGCGTCCCCGCCGGCGGATGGGCCAACGCTACTCTCAAGCGCGTCATCGTCACCCAGATCACCCGGCCCTACTTCGAGGACACCACACCAGTCTGGCCGGACGACACCTACCCTGAGCGAGTCGGTATCGACCTCCTCGCCGATGAAACCAACGTCACTGGACAGACCCTGGGCGACCAGGCCGCCGAAGCGCTCCGGCTTTCCGCCAACAAGCAGGGCTCGGCGCTCGTGTACCCCGGCACTGCCGCTCTCGCCCAGTTCGTCACCGAGTTGTCGACCGCAGACGAGCAGCAGCCCCAGACTTCCAACGAACCGGGCGCTGTAACACATACTGGTGCCGACAGCGCACTCGTCGAAGTCCTGGTCCGCCGTGAGCAGAGCAAGCTTCGCAAGAAGATGCTCAACGGCGCCGAGACCTTCACCTGCGCCCTGTGCGGACGCCACCTCCCGGTCCGCTTCATCCGGGCCGCTCACATCAAGCGCCGTAGCCAAGCCACCCGCGAAGAGCGCCTCCAGATGGCGAACATCATGCCTGCCTGCCTCCTGGGCTGCGACGAACTCTTCGAGCACGGCTACATCCATGTCACCGACACCGGCCACGTAGCTGTGAGCGGCAAGGCTGGCGAGCACCCCGCCCTCAAGGAAGCCGCAGACCAGCTCAACGGCAACCCCGTCGGCGGGTACAGCGAACACCGGGCCCCTTACTTCGCCTGGCATCGAAACAACATCGTCCAGTAAAGCCCTGGCTCGGGGCGCTCTCGTGCCCGATCTCTGCCGGATCCCACCAGAGTCTTCGACGCCAGGATCCAGGCGCGCGGCCTATACGTGGACGGGGCCACGTGATCACATCCGAGATAGCCCTCTGACCTGGCAGAACTCCCGAGACACACAGGGCCTCCGGAGCTGTGTGCAGGTAAGTCGATGGGGCCTCCGAACCAATGGCAATCTGCTGGTCAAAACGTCTCGCGTCCTCCACGATGGCCGTCATGGACCGGTTGCAGGGCAGTGCTTGGCAGTACGTGGCGGAGGTGCTCCGCCCTGAGGATCTCCCGATGATCGCTGCGCACGCGCTAGCTGACGGGCACGACTCTCCTGCCCTGCGTGAGCTGGCCGGCCTGCCACACCGGAGCGATGCGACCGAGGCCCGCGAGCTGTACCTCCAGGCGCTGAACGAGCTCGACGTGCCTCTTCCTGACGAGGAGACGGCTGGCCGACGCCTCCTCGTGAGCCTCGCGTTCAGTCTCGTGCAAGGCGAGCTGAGTCCCAAGGAAGTGGGCGACGGCCTCTCGATGACCGTCACGGCACGCACCCGGGAGGAGACGCAGTTCCTCTCTGTCGCAGCGGAGTACAGCGAATGGATCGAACCGGACGACCTCCCGGCATGGGAATGCGAGCTACAAGCGGCAGCCCAGTTGCTGGCGGCTTCTACCGATCTTGGTGCTGGCATCCGCGTACCAGCTTCGCGACACGACTGACCCCCTGGCCTCGGCGCGCTCTCGTGCCAGATTCGTGCCAGATCGAGCGGTCAACCACGGACACCCAGAGTCCGTCGCGGGGCAAACGCCCGTCGAGAGACTCGTCGCCTGGCACGCGCCACGATCAGCGAGGACGTATCCGCGCGTGGCGCCAAGTGGACGCCTCGTATGCGCCAGGGTGCCTCAGGTGGGGGATCGGGTGAGCAGATCTGGGGAGCACCTGAGCACGGGTGGGGAAGTTCAAGGTTTTGTCCGCACTTCCGTGAACGAGGTCCAGCCGCCACGGATCTGGTGAGGCCCCGCCGCGGGACGATGCTCGGGCTGTGGATCTGAGAGGCCGAACAATCCGCCGTCGGACCTCTCCGGTCGTTCGGCAGCTTCCTGCGTCAGGACTTCGACGCGGTGACGGCTGGTCTGACCCCGCTCTACAGCTCAGGCGTCGTCGAAGGCCACGTGTGCCGCGTGAAACTGCTGAAGAGAAGCATGTACGGACGCGCAACATTCGCCCTGCTGCGGGCACGTGTTCTCGCGAGACCGTGAGCCCGGGCCCAGGATCAGGCCGGCCCTGCCGCCTTGCCTGACCTGCGGATCGGTGGCCCAAGAACCTCGTCGACTTCCGTGGCCGCGACGTCGAGAAGCTCCTCACCGAACAGGCAGAGAGACTCTTCCCAGGGGTGGCCAAAACTGCCGAAGCGGAAGTCCTCCGCAAGGAAGATGAAGTAGTCCCCGTCGGGATACGGGCTCAGCGGCCAAGCAGGTTGCCCAGGACCGCCGACCTTCTGCGGTGCGAAGCGGTACGACGTGTGCTGCCAGTCGAGGGCGAACAAAGTGCCCGACGGGCCAACGCAGGCAGACAGCCCCTGCTCGACGACCGCGACCAGGCGGTCCAGGCGCTCGTAACCCGGATCATCGTCAAGCGCAGCGAGGCTCCAGGTCACCGACGCGACGGGCTCCTCGATGGCCGGCCACTTGATCGGATTCATGCTCGGACGGAAGCTGAAATCCTCGTAGAAGCGGTCCCATACACGCCGGTACTCGACCTCCGGCAGCACGACTACGGGGCCTCCGATCATGCCGCGATCCTACCGATCCGCCTGGTGGCCGCAGAAAGATCGTTCATGGAAGTGCGGACAGAACCAGGTTCAAAGAGCGCCATCAGGCCTGAGCGCTGACGGTCAGGTCGGTGAACACGGGCGCCTCCTACGCGGCCTTGAGGCCGACCCCGAACTGGGAGCGGTTGAGGCGCTGCTCCTCGGGGGTGAGCTGCGGCAGCAGGCGGAGCGGGCCGTTGAGTTCGCGGTCGAGGTGGACGATGCGGGCCTGGGCCACGGGCAGCGGGGTGTGCCGGGCGGCCTTGGCCCGTGCGCGGCGGGCCTGGTCCCGGGCGGCTAGGACGTCGATCCAGTCGGGTCCGAGCCGGTCGGCCAGGTGGTGGCGCTGGGCGGGGGTGGTGCCCGCGAAGACGTTCTCTGCGGTGAGCGTCTTGTTGACCAGAGCCCACCGCAGGCAGGCGGTGACGACCGGGCAGGCGGAGCAGGAACGCCGCGCCCGCTCCAGCCTCTCGCCGCGAGGTCGCCGAAGCCGAGGTCGAACAGGGCCGGGTCTCGGCGGCAGCGGGTCGGGGCGGAGATGCGCAGGAAGGGAAGGCAGAGGTCGGGAGCGGGCTCGGTGTGGCGGGTGCGGCTCATGACGTGGACTCCGGGGTGAGCTGGGGGAGCTGAAGGCGGACCTGGTCGACGAGGTCCTGCGTTGGTTTCCATGCGCCGAGCTGTCCGCGGACGGCGGGGCTCGGCAGCGGGAGCTCGTGGACGTCGGCCAGGACCAGGTGCCAGGCATCGGTCTGGGTCCAGCGGGAGCAGGGCGGGGTGCCAGCCGGGTCCTGGTGGCAGTCGGTCAGGTGGGTGATGCCGATGACGGCGCCGGTGTGCAGGTCGCGGCCGCGGATCGCGGTGGAGACCAGCGGGTCGCGCAGCGGGGCGCGTTCGGTGGCCTGTCCGGCGCGCAGGAGGAGCCAGCCTCGCCACGGCCAGTAGGCGGGCCTGTTCTCCACGTTCTTTCCAGCGAGGATGCAGGCGGCGTGCGGCTGCTTGACGCTGATGCCGCGGATCCAGTCGCCTGCCGACGGAAGGTTCGTGCTGCTCATGCCGCTCGCCCCCACGTCGCCGTGCCGGGCCTGCCCGCGCGGCGCCCGTTGACGGACGGCACGGAGGCGTGCGCGGCAGTCGCCAGGACCGCCTGGCCGGAGTGCTTGCCGTCGTACAGGGCGGCATCGGCAGCCCGCTGCAACGCGGACAGAACTTGGGAGCCGACGGCGTCCGGGGTGGCGGCGCCGACCGAGGCGGCGACGTCGACGGTGCGGCCGTCGTCCAGGACGACCGGGGTGTGCAGCATCCGGACCAGCTGCTCCAGGCGCAGAGCGCGGCGGTCGGCGGGCAGCTCCAGGACAACGGCGAACTCATCGCCTCCAAGCCGGCCGACCACAGCGCGCGAGCCCGCCCAGGCCGTGAGGCGGGACGCGATCGACGCGAGGACGGTGTCGCCCGCCGCGTGCCCGAGCCGGTCGTTGATCTCCTTGAACCTGTCGGCGTCGACCATGACCACGGTCGTGTCGTCGCCGTGGCGGGCCAGGAGCCGGCGGGCACGGGCGGTATAGGCGTCGCGGCGCAGCAGGCCGGTCAGCGGGTCGCGGCGACTCGCGGCAATCTTCTTGTACAGGGCGATGGCGTGGACGGCCCAGCCGGTCAACGGCACGACCGCAGTCGTCAGGAGGAGTGTGCGCTGCCCGAACCGGGCCTGTGTGCGCAGGACGAAGTCCATACTGGGGATCTCCCTCTCGTCTCGTACGGGATGGGAAGGCCCGGGGCAGGCGGACTGGTTTGGACGCCGATGTGCGCCTGTCCCGGGGCGGATCTACAGCTCGAAGTCGCCGTCGTCGGCGCGGGTCCAGCTGTACGGGTTGTTCCAGCGGCCGGCGGTCGCCGCCTTCCAGTCGAGCTCCCAGCCGGGCCGGTAGCCGCGTGCTGTCCAGCCGTCCGGCCGCCTGCCGGGGACCTCGAGTCCGGCCTGTCGCGCGGCGGCGGCCTGGTCGTAGACCTCGTGGGCGATCCGTACGGCGGCGCTGCGGCTGTCAGCGTGGCCGGTGAAGACGTGCACACCGCGCAGGCCGGCGGTGTTCCTTATCGGGACGTCGACCTCGTAGAGGGGGAGCAGGGTCATGACGTCCATCTCCTTTCGTTCTTCTCGGCGGTGAGGGGCCACCGCGACTGCCCCGGCCTGCGTCGGACGCGGGCCGGGGTGGCACGGAGGACCATCACCGGCTACGGCGCGGACGGCTCCTCGGCGTGGACCTCGTAGACGTCGATGACGTCCTCGCCGCCGGACCAGGTGCCGGGGGCGTGGCGGATGTAGACGATGCGCAGCGGGGAGCCGTCGCGGGTGGTGACGTCGTACTCGTGGACCAGGTGCTTCTTGAGGGCCGAGCGGACGGCCGGGGCCACGGACCGGGCGGGCATCCGGGACGGGAACGGCAGGAGGCGGGCGCCGTTGACAGTGGTGTACTGCAGGGCCTGGCGCGGCCAGAGGCGGGCGGCGTTCATCGCACCGTGCTCGCGCAGGGCCTGGAAGTGGGCTTCGTAGTACGCCTTCGCGGCGGCGGACATGGGCATGAGCGGGTCTCCCTCGGTGTGCCGGTCCGGATCAGGAGTCGAGCTGGATCGTGATGGGGGTGCGGTGGTCGCCGTGGTCGCGGCGGGGGTCGTGGATGGTCGGCAGTGGGCGGCGAGGCGCGCACCCGGACCAGGCGCGTGCAGGGGCGTCCGGTCATCGGGTCTTCGCCCCGATGGTGGCGACCAGCGCGGCGGCCGTCTCCCAGCCGTGGTGCCAGGCGCTGTCCAGGCAATACGCGCCGTTGATGCCGTGCGAGGCGAGGCGCCAGAAGTTGCCCTTGCCGGTCTTCGCGGCGAGCGTCTCCAAGAGCCCGCCCTCCACCCGGCGGTCCGCGGCGTAGTGGGTGACGAACGACAGGGCGAGTGCGGCCGCGGCTGCGGCGGGGTGCAGCCGGATGCCCAGGACGCGGGCGCCAGCTCCAACTGTGAGGGCCTGGGTGGCGGTGTAGGTCAGGCAGTGCCAGACGCACGCCTTGATGCCGTCCTTGGTGCCGTGCACGGTCGGCTCGGCGTCCGGGTCGTCGGTGGTGAGGTACACGGGCTTGTCGTCAGTGGCGCCCTTGACCCGGGCACAGTAGTCACTCTGGACCCAGTGGTCACCGATGTTGGAGCCGGCGCGGCCCAGGGCGAGGACGGCGGCGAAGAGCGCGGGGCGGTGCGTCATGCTGGGGTTCTCCTGATCTCGAAGAAGAGGTGAAGGAGCGGGTTGCCGGCCCTTTGCCGATGCGCGGCCACCCGAGGTCCGCCCCCCGGCCGCACCGGCCGGGGGCGGGTCGTTCAGAACGGGGGCTCGTCCGGCCAGGCGGCGCGGACGGGCAGGAGCCGGATGCGCCAGGTGGGCCGGTCGGACCAGCAGCCGCACACCTCCATCTCCGGGTTCGTGCCGTCGACCCACCAGCCGCCGTCGCCCCGGCAGCCGGGGCAGGAGCGGCGGGGCTGGGGCGTCAGCTCGATGCGGTGCCGGTCGGCGTGCAGCCGCCAGTCGCCGGCCTTGACCGCGACGGCGACGGCCGCGGCGGCCGGGAGGGCGGCGAGTAGAAGGGCGGCCTGCAGGCGGCAGCTGATCACGTCAGCGGGATCGCGCGGCAGGCGGTGGCGTGGTCGTTGGCGCCCCTACGGATGCGGAACAGGAAGTCCTTCCCGGGCCGGTCGGAGATCTCTCCGCAGCCGTGGCAGTTCCAGCGGTTCTGGTCGGAGTGGTTCCCGGGGCCGGTGACATCGACGAATGAGCCGCCGGTGGTGGCGAACCGGATGAGCAGGCCCTTGGGGCGGTCGGGCTCGGTGAAGGCGGAGGTACGTAGGGCGGTACGCATCGTGTGTCCTCTCGGGTCATGCGGCGAGCCGGTGATCCGGCACCAGGGGAGCGATGTAGGAGGTGGGGCCGGCGGGCGTGCCGTCGTAGCACTCCAGGCACGAGCCCAAGGTCTTCAAGGGGATGCAGTGGAAGTAGCGGCGGCCGCAGGTGCCGCAGGTCTGGCGGGCGGCCGTCGCGGCGTCGAGCGCGGCTTCCTTCGCGAGGGTCATCGGGAGCTTGGGCTTCGCCAGGTCGATCCGGTACAGCCACGGTCACCGCTTCCTGCCGCGGCACTCGATCCGGGCGAGGGGCTCCGCTCCTCCGGGGCGCAGTCCTATCTCGCGCAGCTGGTGGCGGGTGGCGAGGTTCGCGCGTCCGGCCTGCTTCCACCGGTAGGCCGGTAAGGGGCCGTCGCCGGGGTCATAGGGGTCGACGCCGACCAGGTCCTCGTCCTGGTCGTCCATCACCTGCTCCAGGCGCCGGGCAGCCGGGCGGGGCGCTGTGGGTAACGGGGGCCGGGGCGCTGCGGGTAACGGGGGCCGGGGCGCTGCGGGCGGGGCCGGCCGATCCGGCGGCGCGGGCGGGGGATGAGCACGGGCAGTTCCTCCAGTCGTCGGGCGGGCAGCGCTGCGCCCCGCCGACGTCGTGCGGGTGTCGGCGGGGCGCAGCGGGGTGGTGCGGCTGGGTTATGCGGCGAGGCCGTGGGCCGTGCGGGTGGAGTGCTCACCGGGCGCGGGCGTGCTGTGGCCCGGCCGGAGCGGGGCCGGCTGCTGCTCGGGGGCGTCTGCCAGGTGAGTGCCGATCAGATAGTCGATCAGCAGCCCGCCGACGCCGAAAACCTTGTGACGGTTGGCTTTCCACCAGGTCGGGGCCGGGGGCTCGGTGAGCACTCCTATGGCGGTCGGCGCTTTCGCCAAGACAACGTCTCCTTCTCTCGCGGCGGGGTGGTGCGTGCGGCCGGGCGGCCTGTCCGGTCCTCGCCCGTCCCGCGCGGGGCGGGTGGGCGAGGGCCAGGCGGGGCGTCAGGTCAGCGGGCGCGGCGGGTGCGCAGTCGGCGGGTGGCCCACTGCCGCAGCCGGTCGAAGCGCGTGGGGTGGGTGTGCCGCCAGGCGGTGGCGAACACGCCGTCCTCGGTGGGGAAGCTGCGGGACGCGCCGCAGGTGCACACCCAGAAGTACGGCTCGGGGCGGGTGTCCGCCTGCTCGACCCGGTCGGCCTCACCGACCCGGCCCTGTACGCCCTGCTCGTCATCGGCGGCGGCGCCTTCCTGCTGTACACCTCGGCCCTCCAGCGCGGCTCGGTCACGACGGCCACCGCCGGTCTGGTTCTCGGTGAGACGATCGGCCCGGCGATCGTGGGCGTCGCCTGGCTCGGCGACCGCACCCGGCCCGGCCTCACCTGGCTCGCCCTCCTCGGCTTCGCCGTCGCCATCGCCGGGTCCCTCACCCTGGCCCGCTTCGGCGAGGCCCCGGCCACGGCCCCGGAGGAGTCACCGGCCCCGGGGCCGGACACCGCCGCGGGCCCCGGACGGCGCTGAAGGCCGTCAGGGGCTGAGGCTCTCACTGGCGGCTGAGACCGTCAGGGGCCGAGACCGTCAGGGCCGAGGACCAGCCCCACCGTCGCCAGCGCGCCGGCCGTGAAGCCCAGCAGGACCATCCGTCGTGCGTCGCGCCGGTACTTCCGGCGGCGCTTCACCTCCCTGCGGGTCGCCGTCTTCGTCCCCAGGTGCACGTGCTTCGTGTTCCGCGGCAGGAAGACCAGCGGGTAGCTCCGGCCGACCACGTGGGCGGGACCCACGTTCGCGCCCGTCTGGTAGCGGCCGGAGCCCTCGGGCGACTCCCACGCGTAGACGGCGCGCGCGTAACCGTTGCTGCCGAACGGCACCAGGCTCACCAGCTCCGCCCGCACCTCGACGCCGGATTCGTACAGCTCCGTCATCTTCTTGAGCTCGGCCCCCTCGCCGGAGATCAGCATCAGGCCGAAGACGAAGAAGCCCGCCGACGCGACAACGGCGAGGAGGAGTACGGTGGTCACCAGGTTCACAGGCGGACGGTACGGCACCACGGGCCCCGCCCGGAACCCCACCGCGAACCGCACCGCCCCTTCACCGGCGGGGACTTCGCGACTTACGATCGCGCGCATGTCGATCTCCTCGCCCATCCCCGTGCTCCAGGGCGACAAGGGCGCCGAACTCCGCTGCACCGGCGACGAGCTGCTGCTGCGGCGTCCGGACGCCGAGCTGCGCATACCGCTCGCCGCGATCGCCCGCGTCCGTGCCGAACGGCGGAACCTCGCGGTGGAGCTCACGGCTCCGGCGGGGGTCGAACCGACGGTGCACCGCCTCACCGACGTCAGCGCGGCCGCCGCCGGCGTCTTCGCCGACGCGGTGAACGCCGCCCTGCCCGAACGCGCCGCGGACCAGGAGCCGGTCGACGGCTCCGCGCTCGTCGTCACGCGGAGCCTGGGCGTCGGCGACGAGGAGGACGTGGACGAGAACCACGTCCAGGGCGGGCTGCCGTCCCACGGCAAGCGGGTGAGGGACGCCGGCTGCGTCGCCGTCGCGGTCCTCGCCGTCGTCGTCGGGGTGCTGGGCGGGGACTGGAGCCGGGCCATCGCGACGCTGCTGCTCGGGGCGGCCGGTGTCTCGCTCAGTTACGTCGCCGTGATGGCGGTCGCGATGGTGGGGCGGGACTGGTACCTGCCGCGCCACGGCATCACCGTGGACGGGCACCAGGTCTTCCGGGAGGACCACGGCGACACCGTCCACGCGTTCACGGCCACCGACGGGGTGACCCGCTACATCAACGCCCACAACAAGGGGAGGACGGTCCGGATCGCCTACCATCCGCGGAACCCCGCGGACGCCCTCGCCTGCGCGACGACGGGTGACAAGGTGCTCATGCGGGTCGTGACCCTCGTCCTCGCCGCCGTCGCGGGGGCCATGGACTACGGGACGTACCAGCTCGTCCTTCCGGCCTTCACCGGCTGACGGGCGCGCGGCCGAGGCTCACCTGCGCCGACCCGTACGTCCGTCCGCGTCACGGTTCCGGCAGGGCCCGCGTCAGGGCCTCCAGGGCGCCCGACCATGCGCTGTCCGGCGGCGTGGCGTAGCCGACGACGAGGGCGTCGCGGGTGCGGGCGACGGCGGGGTGGCGGAAGCGGTTGACGCCGAGCAGCGCGAGGCCCTGGAAGGCGGCGGAGCGGACCACCGACTCCTCGGTGCCCTCGGGGAGTTCGAGGACCGCGTGCAGCTCGGCCGCGATGCCACTGACCCGGGTGCCGGGCGACGCCTCGGCGACCGCCGCCACCAGCTGGTCGCGGCGCCGCCGGTAGCACAGTCGCATCGCGCGCACATGGCGGTCGTACGCGCCCGAGGCGAGGAACTCCGCGAAGGTCAGCTGGTCCGTGACGCCGGACATCCAGTCGACCACGCCCTTCGCCACCGCCACCTCGTCCACCAGGTGCTCGGGCAGCACCATCCACGCGAGCCGCAGGCCCGGCGCGAGGGACTTACTGGCGGTGCCGAGGTAGACCACCCGCTCGGGGTCGAGCCCTTGCAGCGCCCCGACGGGTTGTCTGTCATAGCGGAACTCGCCGTCGTAGTCGTCCTCCAGGATCAGCCCGCCCGCCGACCGCGCCCAGTCGACGGCCGCCGCCCACCGGTCGGGTTGGAGCGCGCCGCCCGTCGGGAACTGGTGGGCCGGCGTCGCGGACGGCGGTGACCTTCTCCGGGGTGCCGTCGTGGCGGCCGTGGAAGGTGCCGAACCGGTGCTCGTTCTCCTTGAGCTGCATGGGATTCCCTTCGGTTCGGCGCGCGTCCTGATCGGGCGCGCGCCAGCGGTGGTGTCGGAGCAGGCGGAGTGGACCGGGGTCAGCGCTGGAGCGGGTGGACGTTGTCGGGTTCGTCGCCGTAGTCGTCCCCGGCCGGGGTGGGTGCGGGCAGGGTGGCGTGCAGGTGCAGGGCGGGGCTGAACTGGGGCTGGAACTGTGGCGGGTGGTTGTGGACGACCGGCCGCAGGGTCAGGCCGCGCAGAGCGAAGATGCTGGCGAGCGCCCACATAAGGGCGGCAAGGCCGGTGGCGGCGGCGCGGCCGCCGACCGGGGTGGCGGACCAGATCATGGCGAGGGAGCCGATCCCGAACAGCAGCCAGGCGATGCGGGCTCCGGCGTTGCCGAAGAACCCGCCGACCAGGCCGACCAGTCCGGTCAGCTGCCAGAACGCGTACAGGGCGGCCGGGGCGACCGGCAGGTGCGCGGCCTGGTCGGCGAGGAACACCCTGATCGGGTGGTCGACCGTGCCCCACAGGCCGCTGCCGTCCCCGGCGCCGGAGGCCGGGGCGGCGGACAGGCCCTTGAGGGTGGCGGAGGCGATGTCGCCGGCGGCGTCCAGCATCAGCACGATGAGGCTGAGTCCGCCGAACAGGAGAGCGGCCTTGATCCAGGTGGCGATCTCGTACCAGCTGACGTGCCGGGCCTGGCCGACCTCCTCCCACCGCTCGTAGAGGAAGCCGCCCTCCTTCCAGGACGTCTTCCACGCGGCGCGCAGCCACGCGAGCCGCCCGGCGCCGTTGCCGTCCAGTTCGGGGGCCGGCGGCTCGTACGGCAGCTGGTTGAACAGGTCGAGGAAGTTCAGGTTGGACTGGCCGTTGGTGGGCTTGTCGTCGGACTGCATGGCGGGGCGACTCCCTCGCTCGGGTTCGTGTGATGGGTGGTGGTGCGCAGGCCGGACGGCCTGGCCCGCACCCGACCGCGAGGGGTTCGGGTGCGGGCCAGGTGGTCCGGAGCAGGGGGTCAGAGGCCGCGGGCGTCGGCGAGGCCGGCGGCCTGGTCGAGCATTCGCATCGGGACGCGGCCGGAGCCGTGGGCGTCGTTGAAGGACGGCACGGAGTCGACGTGCTCGCCGAAGCGGCGGCGGATCGCGTCCAGAAGCACGGAGGCGGCGTCGGCTTCCAGGCCGCTGTCGCCGCTGGCCTCGGCGCGGATGGCTCCGAGCATGCAGTGGGCGCCGTCCTCGTCGACCAGGGCGCCGGAGCACCAACCGCCGGTGAGCAGGCGGTGGTGGGCGCGCTGCAGCAGGGCCGCGACCGGGGTCGGGTAGGGCTCGGGCTGCGGCTGGAGCGTCGGGGTCAGCGGGACGGTGACGACGTCGGCCAGGTCCACGGGCTCGATGGGGATGTGCGCGGTGTTGACCGCGTGGGCGACGGCCGCTTCGTTCAGGCGCGCGGTCATCTCCATGTTCACGAGGGTGAGGCGTTCCTCGAGGGCCAGTGCCGCCGGCGGCGCGGTGGCGGCCTGGCGGGTGGTCGGGGTGGGCGGGTGTATCGCGGGGGAGGGGGCGGTGTCGGGCATGGCGGGCTCCAGACGGGAACGCGAAGGACGCCGCCGGAGAGACATCCCGGCGGCGCCCTTCGGCGTTGTGCAGCAGGTGATTTGGGGCTGGCGGGTGGGTAGTCACCGCCCGGCGCCCCGGGCATCCTCGATCCGGCTGGTGCGCGGTGGAGGGAATCGGGTGGAGTTCGTCTTCGAGTGCGGTTGGTGCGGCGGGGACAACTACTTCGTCGGCAGGCAGGTCGGCTGGTGGGTCGACAAGTGGGAGATCCCGTCGGAGTGGGACTGCCGCTTCTGCGACGGGCTCAACTACACGCCCGACCCGCCGTGGACGGAGGCGTAGGTCAGAAGCTGGCGAGCAGTCCGGCGAGCGCGGTCAGGCCGGTGTTGATGGCCGGGGCCAGGCCGGTCGCGGCGAGGGTGAAGCCGAACAGCGTGCAGGTCAGCGCGGGGCCGACGCGGACGTGTCCGCCCTTGACCAGGACGACGACGATGATGGCGAGCAGCGCGGCGGCGGAGATGGACAGGCCCACGACGGGGACTCCTTCGCGAAGAACGGGGCCGGCCGCCGTTCGGGCGGGCTGGCCCCGGGTGATGGGTGGGTGGGTCAGGCGTCGGTGAGGCTCTTGATGGCCTCCAGCGCCTGGCGGGGCGAGGTGACCTTCGGCTCGGCGCGGCGGCCGCTCTTGGAGCCGCGCCCGCTTCCGCCCTTGCCGCCGCCTCCGCGCCGGCGGGGCTTGCCGTCGCCGTCGTCCTCGTCGGGCTCGGGCCAGAACTCGCCAGGCCGCGGCTCGGGCTCGCTCCAGTCGAACCACAGGCCGCGCTTCTCCAGCTCGCTGATCTCGTGGTCGGTGAGCCGGTTGACCTCGCTGGGGAACAGGTCGGCCAGGTCGGTGTCGAAGTCGACGTACAGGGCCTTCATCAGGACGGCCCGCCCGTTGTCGAGGACCACGACCGCGACGCCGCCGGTGGAGACGCCGTTCTCGGGCTCGGCCTCGCCGGCCATGGCCCGCTCGATCGCGCTGCCTTCCTTGGGGGCATAGCGGGCGGGGATGGTCGGGACGTCGTAGGCGTTCTCCATGGTTCCCTCCGCCGCCTTGCGGGTGGCGCCGGGGCTGCCCATGTTGAAGATGACCGGGCGGGAGTTCTGCCGGAGGTTGTCCTTCATCTCCGTTGAGAAGCCGTTGTGCGCGAACGGGCTCTGTCCGGCGGGGTTGAAGCCAATGCCGTACTTGAGGCCCATGACGGTCAGGGCGTCGCCGTCGGCCTGGATGAACTCGCCGTACTCGGGGTCCTGGCTCGCGGTCATGAACTCGTCGGCGTAGACGTTGAGCTGCTTGTAGGGGCAGCGCGGGTCGCCCGGCTTGTAGTCGTGCGGCTTGCCGTCGTACGCCCACGGCATCTCCGCCCGGATCTCGCACAGGGCCTTGGCCGCGCGCAGCTGGCGGGCCATGTAGAGCGGGCTGATGCCCTGGCGGTCGATGTACTCACCGAGGGCGGTCGTCTTCTCGTCCTTGAAGCAGGACGACAGCCACACGATCTGTCCGGCGTTGGACTCGGCGACCATGGTGACGGCGAAGAACTGGGTCTTGCCGCCACGGGTGACGCCGAGGACCAGGCCGTGCTTGGCGGCGTTCTTGTCGTGCTGGAACACGAAGTTGTGCACCGGCTGGCCGGTGATGCTGAACCCGCACACGTACATGCCGGTCTTCGGGTCCGGGCTGAGCAGCTCACGGGTGGCGGGGAACGTGGGGGACAGCGGCGGGGTGTCGAACACGCTGATCAGGAACTCGGCTCCTTCGACCAGCACGAAGACACGGCTGTCGTCATCGGGCAGGCCCAGGCCGCGGCAGACCTTGGACAGGTCGATGCGCGGGGTGTCGGTGGGGTCGGCCATCCTCGCCCGGTAGAACGTCACCCCGCGCTCGTTGTCGCGGGTGGTGTGGACCAGCTCGGAGCCGGGGGCGCCGCCCTTGGGGCTGGCAACCCGGTCGGTCCACTTCTCCTGGTCAGTCGGCTTGGTGCGGCGGCGCTGGTTGGCGTCGGGGGTGATGTGGGCCTCCATCCAGCCGGGGCCGCCCTGACGGCCAGGCTGGATGGCGACCTCCGACAGCACGACGTCGCTGGACGACACACCGAACGGGGCTGCAACCGCGTCCTCGGACAGGCCGGTGATCGGCCGTCCGGTCTCCGAGGCGCGCAGCAGGATCGTCAGGTCGTGCCGCTGCCCGGGGTGCCGGGTGGCCTTGACGACGTGCGTGCGGCCGGGCATCCCGGCGTTCTCCCACAGCATCCGCACCTCGCGGGTGAGCAGGTCCGCGCCGTCGTCCACCACCGCCACCGGCTCCTCGAGGATCTCGGCGGGCGCCGGCTGCGGGACGGGGGCGGCGAGGGCGGGACGGTGGCGGCGGCGGGTGTGCCGGGCGTACGGCAGCACCAGGTAGCCGGCCGCCGCCCATCCGGCGGCGAGCAGGCCGTCGAGCCAGTACGGCCCCCAGCCGGTGGTCGTCTTGGCGGCGACGTCGATCGCGGCGGCGGCCACAAACGGGGTCCAGCGCAGAATCTTGCGTCCGGCGCCGGGCTCGTCGCTCTTGGCGGCGAGCACCCAGCCGCCGATCCCGGCCGCGCCGACGAGCTGCACGACCTGGTTGACGGGGCTGTCGGGGTAGAGGTTCGGGGCCACGGCCAGCACGGGCGCGGCGAGGGTGTAGGCGAGGCGTTCGAGCGTGACACTGCGCGGCGTGGCCACCGAGCTTCTCCTTCGGGGTGAATGGGCACGGGCGGCCCCGCTGGTGTGCGGGGCCGCCCGTGGCAGGGGGTCGGTGGGGGAGCGGGTTCAGCGGTTGAAGAAGCCGGCCTTCGGGGTCTTCACGCTGCGGTTGGAGCGGATGTCGTCCAGCGCGCCGTAGAGCTTGGAGTGGGTGCGCTTGGTCTCGTGTGCGAGGTCGGCGGTCTCCTGCGCGGTGGCGCGGAGCTTGTTGACCTGGATGGCCGCGCCGCCCAGGGCGAGGGAGACGTTGTTGGTTAGCTCCACGAACAGCGCGTCGAGGTCGGCGTGGCCGATGTCACGGGCGACGTCCTCGGTGCGGGAGGCGTTGGCCTGCATGCTGCGCCCCAGGGACTCGAGTTCGAGGGTGGCGTCGTCCAGGGCCGCGCCGAGTTTGAGCAGCTTGGCCTGGACGGCCTTGTAGCGGTTGTCGCCGTCGGCGACGGCGGGCGCCGTGCCGCCGGGGCGAGGTGCGAGATCACTCATCGGCTGGATTCCTTCCGTGCTTAGTCGTGGTGGGCGGCGGCCGAGGCGTACTTCAGGCCCGCGTCTTCCTTGGCGGCCATGTCCTCGCCGTAGACGCGGGCGACCATGGTCGCCGCGAGTCGGGCGGCCTCCCAGGCGATGCCGCACTCCTCGGCGCACCGCTCGGCCTGCGCCTTCATGCGGCCCGCGGCGTCGGCGAGGTCGCCGATCAGATCGGTGACGGCGGTGGAGACGTTGTGGTCGCCGACCAGGTCGGCGGCCATCTCCCGCAAGGCGTCGGCGACCTTGCCGAGGGCCTTCATCAGCTCCTCGGCGCGCTCCTGGTCGGCTCCGGCCTGCAGGCCGATCTTCGCCATCTCCATCAGGTACTCGTCGAACGTGATGTCGGTTCGGTGCTGGGCGGCCAGGCCACCCCCGCCGGACGGTCTGCTGACCTGCGAGCTGCTCACGCTGTTCCCTTCCGTGCTGGTCGGCCGGCTGGTGCCGGGCCTGGCGGTGTGCGGTTCCGGCGCGGGCGGCAGGCCCCGCACGCCGGTCGTGACGGCCGCGGGGCCGTCGGGGACGATGTCGGCGTCGACGATGTCGTCCTCGCCGCTCTTGGTGTCGGTGTGCGGCGGGTGGGTGGGACGGTCGGGCCACTCCACCGTCGGCGTGGATTCCTCCGCGCCGAACGGGCTGTCCGCCGGGCGGCCGGAGCGTCCCGTGCGACCGTGTCCCGCCCGGCCGGTGCGACCGGTGCGGCGGGTACGCCCGCGCCGTCCGGCCCGGCCCGTTCCGGCGGTGCGCCGGCGCCGGAACCGACGGCGTTTCTTCGCGCTGTCAGACGCCCCGTCACCGGCCTTGGAGTCCTTGGCCGGCTCGTCGCCCGCCTTGCCGTCCTTCGCGGCGCCAGAGGCCCCTTCAGGTCCGTCCTTGGCGGACTTGGAGTCCTTCCCGTCGGTGCTCTTGGCCTTGGAGTCCTTCTCCTTGGTCAGGCTCACCTTCTCCGCCCCGGCCGCCTTGCCGTCCTTCGCGTCGGCGGCGGCCTTCGCGTCGGAGCGCCGCTTGTCCCAGCGGCGCTGGGCCTCCTCGCCGAGGGCCTGGCCCAGGGTGGTGCGGCCCGGTGTGGTCGACGCCGCGGCTTCCCGCTTCGCCTTCCGCGCCGCGTCGCGCTCCGCCCGCTTCGCCCGGCGGTCCTCCCACGCCTGCTGCCGGTTGGCGCGGGCCTGGTCGCGGTCCTTGGTCCGGTCGGCGAGGCCGGCGGTGTGCCGCTCCTGCCGCCCGGACTGCCGCACCCCGGCGCGGTCCTGGCGGCCGCGGGCCCGCTCGGCACGGGCGCTGGACGCCGGACCGCGCTCGGCCCGACCGTTGCCGTCGCCCTTCGAGCTGCCGCTGCGGCCGGAGCCGCCAGAGCCCGCCTGGGAGCCTTTCGAGCCCCCGGACGACCCGTTGCGCCCGGAACCGGCCGCGTGGCTGCCAGAGGACCGCTCAGGGCCCTTCTTGCGGTCCTTGCCGCCTCCGCCGCTCCCGGTCGATCCGGCCCCCGAACGGCTCCCGGACGTACCGGAGTTGGGGCCGCGCGAGGCCCCGGGCTTGTTCGGCCCCGGGCTCGAGTTGGTGCGGGAGGGTCCCGTGCCGCCACCGCCGCGCGAGGACCCGCCGCCACCGCTGGCCTTCGAGCGGCCCTTGTCCGCCCCCATCCCGGAGCCGGACACCGAGCCGGACGCCTTTTCGCGCGCCGCCGCCTTGTCGCCCTTCGCTTTCATCATCGCGGCGTGGAGCTTTCCGTTCTGCTCCATCATCGCGACTTCCTGCGCGGTGCGACCCTCGATCAGCGCCGCCTTCCGCGCTATTTCAGCCTCGCGGAAAGGCGCCTCGCTTTCGTGATTGGCCCGCGCCATTTCCAGGCGGAATTCCAACCAGTCACCGAGACGGTCGGCGAGCGAGCGACGCTGTTCGTATTCGCCTTCCGCGTATTCGCCTTCGGGCTCCTCGACTACCGGCGCGGCGATTCCCTCGGAACGCATTGCCAGTACGGGGTCCGGGGCCGCCGGAACTGCGGGCAGTTCCATGGTGGTCTCCTCCGGGGTTTCCGGGGGAGCCTCCGGGATGTCTTCCGGCGGTGGAATGGTGTCGATGAAATCCGGGATCGGCGGCAGCTCGTAGGTGGAGTCACCGCTCCACGGGCCGTGGACCAGGGTCCCGCCGCCGGTCTCGTCGGAGTCGTCGGACACGGGGCACCTCCCCTCCTGGGGACTTGACAGACAGTGGGGTCTCGTGTGCACGCGCGTGCACGTGCACGTGTGCACGCTTTACGCGCGCGAGGCCCCGCCGGAGCCCGGCGGGGCCTTCGTGGGTGACGTTCAGTGACGCGGGCCGTGCTGCTTCAGGACGGTGTCCGCGTACTGCATGAGGTGGTCGAACAGCCGCGGGTCGCCCGCCTGCCGCTTCTCCAGCACCAGCTTGAAGAGGCGGCAGACCAGCGTGAATGCGGCGAGGACATCGCCGCGACCGGCTTTGACTTCCCTGGTGATTTCAGTCCGGGTGACTCGGAGCCAGAATTCCATCCGGCCGGTCTCTCCGCGACTTTCGATCGCCTTCCGCTCTTCTTCCTGCAGCCAGCCGTTCCGCCCTTGAATGGAGCGTTCGATGCTGCTGAGGGGGCGCGTCACGCCGACTCCCTCTTACCGAGGTCGAAAATCGACGTGGGACCACTGTAGCCGGAATTCTGCGGCTGCGCACTCTGCTGCGGCGGGTTGGGCGCGGCCTGGAGGACCGGCGGGTTCTTCTTCCGCTGCTTCTCCAGCTCCTTTTCCTTCCTTTCCTTGGCCGTATTCACCACGGCCTCGTCGTGGGCCCGGCGCTTGTAGGCGCTCTTTTCCAGGCCCTCGGTGAGGTTCTTCAGGTTCTTGAGGACGTTTCCGAGGGCCCTTTCAACGGGCATCGCGCGCAGCCGGGCGTGGTACCAGCGGTCGCCCTCAACGTGCGTGTCGCGCAGGTGCACCTGGGTCTCGATCGAGAGGGTCTCCAGGTTCTTGCCGATGTCCAGCAGGACCCGCTGGACATCGGCCAGGTACCGGGCGGTGGCCTCCGGGCTCTGCGCGACGTCGCGCAGGGGGGAGTAGTTCGGGTCGTTGTTGCTGTTCACGGCGGGGATTCCCTCCTGGTGTACTGGTGGGGCTGTGACTGCTTCCGGCAGTCGCAGCGAGGGCCAGCCCACTTCCGATGGGCTGGCCCTCACTGGTGTGTGCCGGACGGTGGATCAGGGGCGGTAGCCGCCGGCGAGCAGCTCGGCCGCCTCCTGGCGGTACTCCGAGGCCGTGCCGGGCGAGGTGACCGCCAGCTCGTGCTGGATGTGGGAAAGCGGCAGCCGGTCGGCGTCGCCACCGGCCGCGAGGATCATCCGGGCAACCTTGCGGACCGCCCGCTCGCGCGGCTTGAGCTTCGCGGCGTCCTCGGCTTCGACCGCGCGCCGCTCGATTTCGGCGGCGGCCCGCCGCATTTCGGCAGCGGCCCGCTCGGCCTCGGCGGCCTCCTTCCGGGAGCGCGCGATGTCGGCGAGAGCGGCCTCCCGGCGGCTGTCCTCCTCCGCCTGCTTGCGGTCGGCTTCGGCGACGGCCCGCCGCGTTTCGGCAGCGGCCTTCTCCGTTTCGGCAGCACGCCGGTCCGCTTCGGCAGCGGCCTGGCGAGCCTCGGCGATGGCCTGGGTCTCGATGGCCTGCGCCTCCGCCGCGGCGACCCGGTCGGCCTCCGCCGCTTCCTTCCGCTTCTGCGCCGCCTGGCGCTCCAGCTCGGCCGCCTCCAGGTCGGCGGCGGCCGCCGCCTTGCGCGCCTGCGCGATCCGCTCGGTCTCGATCGCGCCGGCCTCCGCCGCCGCGACCTTGTCCGCCTCGGCCGCCGCCCTGCGCTGCTCGGCGGCCTTCCGCTCGAGCTCGGCCTTCGCCAGGTCCGCCTCGGCCGCCGCCTTGCGCTCCTCGGCCTCCAGGCGCTCCGCCTCGGCCTCGCGGGCGCGGGCCTCGGCGACCACGGCGTTGTCGAGGGCCTGCAGCTCCAGCTCAGCGGCCCTCTCTGCGGCGCTGACCTGGGCTCGGGCGTGCGCGCGGGCCTGCCCGGTCTGGCCGTCGACCTCCGCCTGGACCAGCTCCACCTTCCCCTTGGCACGCAGCCGCTCGGCCGCGGACTCGGCCTTGGCGACCTCGCTGCGGGTCTCCGCGTCCAGGCGGCGGCGCTCCGCCTCTTCCTCACGTTCGGCAGCTGCCTGTTCCTGCTCATCGGGCATGGCCAGCGCCTGGGCGACGGTGTAGCCGTACGGCGCCATCCGCATCGGCAGCAGCTCGTCCTCGCTGGCCTGGGAGATGTCACCGTCGTGCTTGCGCTTGAGCCACTGCTCGTAGGCGATGAGCTCCTGGTCCCGGCGGATCATCTCCGGGTAGGAGGTGACGCCCCACAGCCGCATCCGGCGGAAGATCCGGGCCGTCGCTACCGGGGCGAGCACCCACCGCAGCCACGGGATCGAGTCGCGTTCGGCCTGGTCAGGACGGACAACGCGGTCGATCGCGTCACGGCCGAGCTCCACCACCATGATGAAGAGGACCGGGACGACGCCGTGGGCGCCGGCCGCGACGTAGTCCATCAGCGACCATGCCCGGTCCCGGGGAGCGCCGGACGCGGCGTTGAGGACGACCGTGACCGCCGTCAGCAGCCACACCGGATAGCGGATCCAGCTGATGGGGCGCTTGAGCCAGGCCATCAGCAGGTCGACCGCAATCATCACCATGATGCCGACGTCAACGCCGACCGCGAACATCTGCCCCTTGCCCAGCGAGCCGAAGCGGAGCCGCTCGAAGGCGAAGACCGCGACGTGCTCGAAGGACAGGTACAGGCCGATGCCCGCGAGGACGAGCGCGGCGATCACGATCGCCCCGGCCGCCCACTTCTGGCTGCCGGTCAGCCTCCCCGGGGAGGGCTTCGCTCCGGTTCCGCTTTCCGTCTCCGAAACGAACTCCGCCGTCTCCGAAACGACGTCGGCCGTCCGCGAAACCGGCGTGGACGTTCCCGAAACGGCGGCCGGTGAAGCCGTCCCAGGGCCGGGTTCAGCCGCGGTTCGCGGCCAGTCGGTGATCGTCATAGGGGCCTCCGAGAGGGGTCGTTCAGGGTGTGCGCGAAACGGCGGGGGCTGCTCCCGAAACGCGGCGAGGCGTTCCCGAAACGGCCGGTTGTGCGGATGGTTGCTTGCGAACTGGACACCGGCTCTACCCGCTCCGCGCGCACGAAAAGGCCGACGGCCCGGGAGGTGGGCGGCCGTGCTCGCGAAGCGTCGCGGGGCGGGCCCGAAACTGGGTGCGGCTCCCGCCGGGCGGGCGCGAAGTCAGCGTCAGCGCTCGGGGAACTGCGCGCCGTGCCGCCGAAGGTCGGCGGTGGTGATGCCGAAGTGCCGGCACCGGTCGATCAGCAGCTGAAGCCTGGTGCCCTCGGCGAGCGCCTCGGGCGAGCCGACGCCGTACTGCTTCTGCGCGGCGAACAGCTCGTTCAGCGCGGCCGCGGTACGGGCGGCGTGCCGCTCGAAGCGGCCCTCGCCCACCCACTCCTCCGCGATGACGTGGAGGGTGGTGCGCCAGCTGCCGTCGTAGTCCTCGGGGTCGATCGGCGGGATGTCGGTGCCGAAAATCGCGAAGGCGCACGCCTGGGCGGTGGCTTCCGTGCCGGGCTGGAGCGGGGTCATCGTCGTGGCCATGAAGGCCTCCCTCGACTGTTCGGTCCGGGCTATCCGGCTCCCCTTCACCGCTCGTCCTGGCCGCCATGGTGAGCAGCCGGGACGAGCGGATCAGGCAGCCGCCAGAGCGGATCAGATGGCGTTGCGGGCCCGCTGGCGGGCTGCACGGTGCTTCATCGCCCGCCGATCGGTCAGGTGGCCTGGGGCACCTCGGCAGCGCCGGGACCGTAGGTGCGGGCGAAGCAGGCGCCGGCGGCCAGCAGGTCGAGGACGTCCTCGCGGGTGCGGTGCAGGCGCTCCGTCCACGCCGTGGCGAGGGCCTGGTCGTGGCCGGTCAGCGCGCGGACCACCCCGTTCAGGACCTGATAGGCGACGTCGCGGGTGTCGGTGTCGCCGTTCCCGCCGCGCGCCGCTTGGTCCAGCGCCACGGACAGGGTGCGCGGACCGGGAGCGGTCTCCTCCCGGACCGCGAGGAGCACCTCGCGGACCATGGCCTGCGTGCTCATCGACTCGATCGCGGGCAGCTTCGTGCTCGCGGGCGAGGTGTAAGTGCTGGTGCGGGACCAACCGTCGGCCTCCAGCAGGGCGGCGGCCGCCTCCAGGTGGCGGGCGACCGACTCGCCGGTCGACTCCTCACCCGAGGCGCCGGTCCACACCGGCCGGTAGGAGTCCCGCGCGAGCTCGGCGGCCCGGGCGAGGACCTCGTCGGTGAACACGGTGGCGGGGAGGGTAGTGGTGGTCATGCGGTTCTCTCCTTCAGAGACAAGGACCGCCCCCGCCGGGCGGCGGGGGCGGGAGAGGCAGACGCGCGTCAGCGGCGCTGCTGGGTGAGGTGGTTGTTCCAGGCGGCCTGGAGACGGGAGAACCGCTCGAACAGCGGCGCTCCCACCTCGCACGGCGCCTCGACCCGGCACGAGCAACTGGTGACGTGGGTGGTCCACTCGTTAAAGGCGGCCATGTACCGGGTGTAGAGCGGATTCTGTCGGGCGGTCACTTCTGGTGGTTCTCCGATCGGCGGTTCGCCTCGGCGACCTTGTCGGAGAGCTCCTTACGCTCGGCCTCGGTCATGCCGACACCGCCTGTCCGCTCCAGGACCGCCGGCGGGCGCGGCGCTTCATCGCGCGGCGCTCGTCCTCCGACAGTCCGCCCCAGACGCCGTCGTCCTGACCGGACTCCAGCGCCCACCGCAGGCACGCCTGCATGACGGGGCAGCGGCAGCAGACGGCCTTGGCCTCCGCGATCTGCAGCAGGGCGGGGCCGGTGTTGCCGACGGGGAAGAACAGGTCGGGGTCCTCTTCGCGGCAGACCGCGTTGTGGCGCCAGTCCATCGCGGTCACTTCCCCGAGCGGACGCGGCGCAGGGCCTCGTCCATGTCCGTGTCGGAGTCGCCGTTGTTCCGTGCGATGCTGTCCTGCATAGGTCCTCCGCGTAGGTCCTGGACAGCCTCGGGGGCGCAATCCCCGGGGCTGTCGTTCGTTTGGCGGGTCGTACGACCGGCCACGACCAGCAGCCATCCCCTTGGTGCAGTAGGGGGTGGCCGCTGATCGTGAGCGTCCGTCCGGGGCCGTCTGGTCAGGCGGCGGCGTACTCGGGGCGGCAGCCGGAGCGGATCGTCCGGCGCAGTCGAGCGGCGTGGGGGAGCAGGATGTCGACCAGGCGCTCACGGACGCAGGCAGTGATGGTCGGGTCGGCGGCGAGGATGTCGCGGCCGGCGTCGACGCGAGCGGTGATCTCCGCGCCGTGCGCGAGGGCGAGCTCGTGGCGACGGTCGGGCGGGACGACCAGAACCGCGGCCGCGTAGCGGCGCATCTCCCGGGCGGTGCACGCGGGCTCGTACATCTCCAGCGGCGTACCGAAGGCGATGTCGAGGTCCGCGTCGAGGTCGGCGAGCTCGGTGGGGAGCGGGACGTCGAGCTCGTCCAAGAGCGCCAGGGTCTCCGCGTCGAACGGTCCCTCGGTGGTGTGTGCCTGGCGGAAGGTCAGGGTCGTGGGCATCGGGTCCTCCGGATCGCGTCGGGTCAGGCGGGGCGGGGTGTAGATGGCCCCAGCCTCGGCTCCCTTTTTCGGGGGAGTCGAGGCCGGGGCCGGGAGAACGGGTCAGGTCGTCGGGGTGAGCTTTCGGGTCGGCACCGGCGGGGCGCCGAGCGGGGTGTCACCGGCGGGCAGCTGGGCTCGGCGGGTGTCGGTGTCGCGGACCGCGGACGCGGTCGCTGCCCACTGCTTCTTGCGCAGCAGCCACATGGGCCGGCCGTCGCCGGGCTCGTCACCGGCCGACGTTTGCCGCTGCGCGGCGATCTGGCTGACGGCCGGGGCGACCGCGACCTTCGGCTTGCGCCGCACGGTGGTCCGGCGGCGGTGGCCGGTCTCCGCGTGACCGTCCTCCAGGTGCTCCGCCCACTTCTTCACCGTGACGTCGACCGTGACCAGGCGGTTGCTGCCCAGGCGGCAGCGGACGGCCGGGGCCTCGAACGCGCGGCCGGTGTCGTGCGGCACGAGCTTGGGCTTCTTGGTCTGGATGCCGGTGATCGGCACCCACGTCTCGCAGTCGGGGCAGACCAGCGACGCGCAGGCGGGGCGCAGGTCGTACTGGTTGGGCTTGAGGGTGGAGAGGGCGAGCACCGGGCGGGCGTTGACGGTGCGGGAGCGGGTCCGGCTCTTGCGGGGCCGGGCGGTGCGCTCAACGGTCGAAGCAGACATCTGAACTCCTCGTGACGGAGCGGCAGGGGGAGCGTCGCGATGCTCTCTCCGCCCTCCGGGCCGCACGGCACAAGGCCGGCGTCCCGCAGGACAGACAGCGCACAGCGCTGCGACGTGCACGCAGTCGTCGTGCCGTCAGGCTCCGGGGGAGTTCGATGGTGCTCTCGCGTCCTGGGTGACCCCGAGGACTACCCCGCCGCCCCGAAGGGCGGACGACTACTGCGGTGGTGCGACTACGCGGTGTTCCCGGGGGATCACCGCCTTACTTACATCAGGTTGCCTCAGGTACCCTCAGGTGTCAAGCGGTATAGTGAGGCACCTAGACAGAAGAGAAGGAGGCGAGGCGACATGCCAGGGCAACCGCGGGCCGACAACCGGCCGCCATACGCGCGCATCGCGGGCCACTACCGCGACCTCATCAGCTCCGGGGAGCTGGCGCCGGGCGACCTGCTGCCCAGCATCCGCGCCCTGGCAGATCAGTGGCAGGTCAGCACCGCAACGGCTGACCGCGCCATGAAACTGCTGCGAGACGAGAAGCTGGTCAACGGCATCCCGGGCGTTGGCACCGAGGTCATGGCGCGTCCCGTGTCGCTCGCATCCGGATCGGAGCGCCACGATCGGAGCGCCACGACGAAGTCGTCGTGGGGCGTGGGGGAAAAATCCTCCGGCCACACCGCGGGCATGGTGCCGGCCCCCGAGGACGTCGCGGATGCGCTCGGCATCGAGCCCGGTGAGGACGTGATTCGTCGAAGCCGTGTCTACCGAGATGCTCACGGGATCGTCTCCCACTCAACGTCCTGGATCCCGGCGGAGTTCGCCCAGGTGCTGCCCGAGCTCGCGCACAGCGAGCGCCTCAAGGGCGGCCTGTCGCTGGACCTCGTCGCCGAAGCCACTGGGCGCCACGTCGTACAGCGTGTGGATGAGGAGACGGCACGCATCGCCACTGCCCGCGACCTCGAGCTCCTGGAATTGGAGCCCGACACCGTCGCAGCGATCCTTGTGCTGACCGCGCGCTTCCTGGACGCCGACGGCGAGCTGCTGGAGTACGGCGTGGACCTGGGCGCCCCCGGCCGCACCCGGCGAACCACGTCCGCGGTTCTGCGATGACCGGGCGCACCACCGGCCGCCCGGCTCCCACGCCTCGCGCGATCCTCATGTCGGGCCTGCAGGGCGCGGGCAAAACAACCCTCGCTCGCGCCCTGGAGAAAGCTGGCTTCCGGCGGCTCTGCCCCGACGAGGAGATGTTCCGCCGCTACGGCCACTACGGCCGAGACTTCCCCCGCGGGCAGTTCAGGATTCGAGAGGCGCCCGTACTCAAGGACATCGCCCTTGAGCTCGAAGAGCTCCTGGCGGCCGGACACGACGCCGTGGTCGACCACGGCTTCTGGACTCCGGAGGAACGGGCCCAGTGGGCAGCGACTGTGGTGAAGGCGGGCGGTGAGCCCATTCTGATCTACCTGCCGCTCCCGCACGAGGTGCGCTGGGACCGGATCCGGAAGCGCAACGAGCAATCGCTGATCGACGCGAACTCCATCGAGTTCAGCGAGGAGGACCTCCTTCGGCATGCGGGACGCTTCTCCCCGCCGACCGACGACGAGCCGCACCTCGTGTACGACGGCAATCCGGACAGCGTCCTCGCCCTGCTCCGCCGCGCGCAGCAGCCGGATGCGGATGGAACCGTAGAACACTGAGAGCCTCCCGAGTCGGCGGACCGTTGTTTCGGTTCTAGGTCCGCCACACTCGGGAGTTCCAGATCCGACATGTGGCCGGATCATCTGGCCACATAGGCCACGAGGTTGGGGGCGGGATGGCACAGAAGCCGAGGGAGCTGACGCCCTGGGTGTCGCCCTTGCACAACTGGGGATACCAGCTGCGGGAGCTGCGGACCGCACGGGGACTAAGCCTTCGCGAGCTCGGCAAGATCACTCGTATCGACCACAGCCACCTGGGACGATTCGAGCGAGCGGAGCGAACGCCCGACCGGTCGCAGGCCGTGGTCCTGGACGACAGGTTGGGCGCCAGCGGGATGCTGCTCCGCCTGTGGGAGCGGATCGGTGACGAGCGTGGCCATGTGGCCAATCCCCCGGCCCATGTGGCCAGATCATCAGTGGACCTAGCTTTCGCCGTGGCCGACCAGGCAGCGTCGGACGAAGGGATCTCGGTCCCGTGTCGTCTAGCTGATGGGTCGGTGATTTGGGTGGCTCTGAATCGGCGTGCGCTGCTGCGCACGGGGATGGGGCTCGGGGCTGCGGCCGCGGTCGGCGTCGGTTCGCCGGCCTTCGCGGACTCCGGTGCCGTTCCCGGTCTGGTCCGCAAGGCCCGGGCCGCGTACGCGTACGGCTCGACGCCGGTGGAGCACCTGCGTCGCACCCGCCGCCTGCTGATCGACAACGACAACCTGCTCGGGCCCCGGCACGCCGTCGCCGCCGTGCGCGACCACATCCAGGTCATCCAGGAGCTGCGCCGGGACGCGAAGGGCGCCGACCGGCGCGACCTGATGGAGCTCCAGACGCAGTACGGCGAGTTCCTGTCCTGGCTCTACCAGGACCTGGGTAACCCGCAGGCGGCGTCGTACTGGCTGGACCGGGCCATGCAGTGGTCCCACACCGTCGGCGACAACGACCTGACCACGTACGTCATGGCCCGCAAGGCGCAGCTGGCTGGTGACACGGCCGACCTGGTCGACGTGGTCGACCTCGCCGAAGCCGCCCAGCGCATGGCCCGTCCCCGCAGCCGCCTCGCCGCCGTCGCGCGCACCTATGAAGCGTACGGACACGCGCTGCGCGGTGACGCCGACGAGAGCGAGCGGGCGATCGACGACGTCCGCAACGCCCTCGATGGCGCCGCCGCCGACCCCACCCCGTGGGGCGTGTGGCTGAACGCCTCGTACGTAGAGGTCCACCGCGCCCAGGGCCTCGAGGCCCTCGGTAAGCACGACCAGGCCGCGGACGCGTTCGGCGCCGCCATCCGGCTGATGCCGGACGGCTACCACCGCGACCGGGGCGTCTACATGGCGCGGCAGGCCGTGGCGTTGGCCGGCGCCCGTGCCCCGGAGCAGGCCGCCGCCCTCGGGATGCACGCGCTGACCGTCGCGGAGGACACGGGCTCCGGCCGGATCACGAACGAACTCGTCCGGCTCGACAAGGCCCTGATCCCCTGGCAGCGCGAGCCGGCCGTAGCCGAGTTCCGCGCCACCTTCGACTCCACCCTCTTCCACGAGACTGAAACGGAAGCCTGAGCAGATGACTGCCCGCCCGTACGTTCTGCTGTCCGCCGCCATGTCGGTCGACGGCTACCTGGACGACACCAGCCCCGAGCGGCTGCTGCTCTCCAACGCTGAGGACTTCGACCGCGTCGATCAGGTCCGAGCGGAGTCCGACGCCATCCTGATCGGCGCGAACACCATGCGCCGGGACAACCCGCGCCTGTTGGTCAACAGCGACGAACGCCGTGCTCAGCGCGTCGCCGACGGCAAGCCGGCCTACCCGCTCAAGGTCACGGTCACCCGAACTGGCGACCTCACCGCCGACCTGAAATTCTGGCACCACGGCGGCGACAAGTTGGTCGTCACCGTCGACAGCGCGGTGGAAAAGGTCCGTGCGACGCTCGGAGACCTCGCCGACGTCGTCAGCGTCGGGCCCGACCTCGACTGGGGCCTGGTCCTCGATGAGCTCGGGCGCCGCGGCGTCAAGCAGCTGATGGTGGAGGGCGGCGCCACGATCCACACCCAGCTCATGGCGCAGAACCTGGCCGACGAGGTCCACCTCGCCGTCGCGCCGCTGCTCGTGGGCCAGGCCGACGCCCCGAAATTCCTGGGCGCCGCCGACTACCCGGGCGGGTCGACCTCCCGTATGCGGCTGCTGGAGGCCCGCGCGATCGGCGACGTCGTGCTGCTGCGCTACGCCCCGAAGGAGCGCGGCTGATGTACGCGCCCGACCGAGACGAGGACCTCCGCTGGATGCGGCGCGCGATCGGCCTCGCCGCGCTGTGCCCCCCGGCCGCCGGGGCGTACTCGGTGGGCGCGGTCATCGTCGCCGAGGACGGCACCGAGCTCGCGGCCGGCTACTCGCGCGAGACCGATCCGCGTGAACACGCGGAGGAGGCTGCCCTCGCGAAGCTCCCGGTGGGCGACCCGCAGCTGGCCATGGCGACGATCTACTCCTCCCTGGAACCGTGCTCCCAGCGGAGCGCGGACCGCACTCCGTGCACGCAGCGGATCCTTGAGGCCGGGATCCCGCGCGTCGTCATCGCCTGGCGCGAACCGCCGTTGTTCGTTGCCGACTGCGTGGGGGTCGAGCAGCTCGCCGAGGCGGGCGTGGACGTCGTGGAACTGCCGGAACTCGCGGAGGCCGCACGCGCCGCGAACTCGCACCTGGGGTTCTCGTGACCACGCCTGTCCGTGATCTCGGCATCGCCCTTCCGATGGAAGCAGGCCAGGCGCTCCCCTCACAAAGATCCAGTAATGTATGGTTTCGGAGAACATCAGATGGGATGGAGGCTGCCATGTCGGGTCCGCTGCGTCGAGACGATGCCCTAGTGGATGCTGACACGCTTCCCCCACCGCACATTCGTCGGCAGCTGCGCATTGCCGCGAACCTCACGCAGGAGGAAGTCGCCGAGGCCCTCGGCGTCAAGCGCCTCGCCATCGTCGGGTGGGAAGCCGGCCGCACGCAGCCTCACCGCAGCAACCGGCTGAAGTACGCAGAGTTTCTTCGCGGGCTGGCTAAGGCACACCCGGCAGTTGCCCAGGGAGGTCCGCGTGAGGACTGATCTTGCTCCCGGTTTCGGGTACGCCGACTCCACCTTCGGTTTCGAGGGGGTCGGGGTGACGTAGCCGCCACGGGCCGCGCGCCTACCGAGAGGACGGCAATCCACTCGGCCTCGCGCGGCCCTTCGCGCCGACCATCAGGTCGGCCGCCCAGTCCCCGGTTGGCCCCGGTTCTGGGCTCCAGCTCATCGAGCTGGATTGAGCAATCCAATGCAGTACCCGGTCCGCGAGGACCACGCACCACCACCGCAGCAGCCCTCCGGCAAGAGGGCTTCTGCATAGCACCACCGAAGTGGCTCCGCCATTCCGACAGCCCCGGCAAGGGCTTGGGAACACGGCACGACCAGCCCGAGGGCTGTCCGTGTCATCCGTCCGATTCACCACAAGAGAGAACGGAGACCCGCCTCTGGTTCCTCGTCCGGCGCCCGCTCCTCACGGAGGGGGACCACCCACCTACCTGCTGAAACATCCATCCGGCGATACGCCGGAAGATACAGAGAGGCGGACGTCCTCATAGTGCCCGATCTGGTGTCCCCTGAAAAGTCGAGCCCTGCCCGTTTCAGTATGATTCGCACCTTTGGCGCGTTTCACGTGACGGAACAGGCATCCGAGATCTTCCTGTTCGCGCCTTTTGAACAGGAAGTGGTTCTTCCTGTAGGAAGCCACAGCCCGGCTGGGTCTGTCTGGTGGGTGTCCGTCCGCGTCCGCGACAACCTCGTCGGTGGCGTCCTCGAGGGGGTCGTCCCGTGTGGCGGGACACGATCCGAGGTTTCTGCCCACCGTGCGGGAGCGCGGGGGGTGATCCGCGCTGAGCGGACTCTGTCCACAGGCCGTCTGGTGCAGGGTCGGCGGATGGATCACGAAGCGTGCGTTTTGCCTGCTGAGGGGGGTGTCTGCTTTGGCGTGCACACCAGCCTGATGACGACACAGGCGATCTTCACCACCTCGGCCGGGACGGTGGGCCGATGAGCGGCGTGGCGGCACCGGTCGCCGCGCTGGTTCCTGCCCCGCGTCGGTCGGTCGACGGCGACGCGGTCTCGGTACTGCCCACGCTGTACGTGCCGGAGGCGTCACAGTGGCTGTCGACGTCGGCGGGCCGGATCGCGGGCGACGGTTACTCCTGGATGCAGGCGGTCCACTGGGTCGCCGGGGCTGGGCTCTACAAGCCGCGGCGGCATCGGTCGCACGGCCCGCGCTCGTTCGGGCCGACGACCGTGCGCGTCGCCCAGGAGCTCGCCCAGCTGTTCCCGTGCCGTCCGGGGATCGAGTACCTGGTGCGCTGCACCGGGCTGTCGGAGCGGTCGGTACAGAACCACCTGCAGATCCTGCGGGAGACGGGGCTGCTCGCCTACATCGTCAAGGGCACCCGGGTGTCCGGCGGCCCGGCGCAGGCCAGCGAGTTCGCACGGATGATCCCGGTGGAATTCGACGCCGCGCTGGGGATCCGTACGGCCGGTGAGGGGACGGGGCGGCGGGTTGTCGGAATCGCGGAGGCGGGTCGGGAGCTGATCGCGGCGCTGGCGGCGCGGGCGGCGAAGAAGGTCCGCCGGCCGCGCCCGAAGGCGGCGAAGCCTGTCTCGAAGGGCTCGCCGACGGGTGTCCCGGAAGGCGCTGGCGAGGCGGCTGAGACGGCTGTTTCGGCGAGGTCACGTTGCACCCCAATGGGGGGTGGTGCTGATGGTTCTTCTACTGCCGGTACTACTTCGCTCCCCCCTGAGAACAAGCTCGCAAGCGGGCAGAACGAGTCGTCGAGCAGGAAGAAGTCCAAGGCAAAGGCCGGTGGCCGGAAGAGCGGGCGCCGGAAGCTGAACATCATTGGGCGCCGCTACCAGCTGGGCCGGGAACTGACGCAGCAGGTGGAGTGGCTGCGCGGCTGCGCGGTGCCCCGCATCTCCTGGGTGGCCCGGCACCTCGCCGATGCCGGATGGACGGTGACCGAGGTCCTTGCCTGGCTGTACCTGCGCAGCAGCGCCGAGAAGGTCTACCGCGGCTCGGGCCTCCTCGCCGTTCTGCTCGCGAACGCGCAGAACGTGCTGGACACCCCGGCCAAGCGGGCCGACGCCGTCGCCCAGTGGCGCGGTGCCCAGGAGGCCCGGCGTTGTCACGACATCGAGCGAGTCCGTGCCGACCGTGAGCGCTACGAGGGTGACTGGCAGGCTCCGCGGAACCGCGGGGTCCACAACGAGGTGAACGTCGCCGTCGTCCAGCTCAAGAGCGCCCTTCGTCCGGCCGTCCAGGACCTTCCCGACGACAGCAGCTTCGGCGCGGCGGCCTTCGAGGTCGGCGACCAGGAGCTCGAGGACATCCGCGCGGTCGCCCAGGCCGGGCTCGAGAACGGCGACACCAGTTTGATCAACGACACCATCCACGCCTGCGGTTTTGAGGAAGCCCTGCGCGTCTACGGCCTCGACCTCATGCGCCGCGCCCGCCAGCTCGACGGGTTCCGCCGCAGCTCCCTGACCACACTCGCCTACGGCGCCTGAGGAGGCATCAACCATGACCGAGACCACCCAGACCACCACCGGCGCCGTCGTCCCCGCACAGCCGGACGCCACCGGTCCCGCGCCGTCCGGGGCCGACCTGGCCCGCCTCATGCTCCAGCGGGCCCGCCAGGACGCCAAGCAGCGCGGCAACGACCGGCTCGGCGCTCCCCGACGCCCGAAGAAGACGTCGAACGTCCAGTTCCACGGGCGCGCCCCCGTCGGGCTGGCCGGCGCTTTCCAGGGCCTGCTGGCCGACCGGGGCTGGGACGTCCCGGCCGCCGGCGGCAGCATCCTGGACCGCTGGCCCGACATCGCCGACGCCGTCGCTCCCAAGCTCGCCGCCCACAGCGTCGCCGTCGCCTTCCACCCGGAGACCGGGCAGCTCGACCTGCTCCCCGACTCGCCCGCCTACGCCACCCAGCTGCGCCTGATGACCCCCCGGATCATCGCCGCCGCCAACCAGCGGGCCGGCGCGGCCGCCGTGCGCACGATCCGGGTCCGCCAGCCCGGTACCGTCTCGACCACCCCGGCTTCGGTCCCGGTGCCCGCTGTCCGGACGGCCTGCGAGCCCACCGCTCCGGTGAAGACCCGAGAGACCGCCTCCGAGGGATACCGGCACGCGCTCGCCGCCCACCACGCCGCGTACACGCCCTTCCAGCAGGACCCCGCCCTCGCCGCCGCCGTCGGCCGCCAGGAACAGGTCCGTCGCGCCCTCGCCACCACCGTCTTCCCCGAACGCGAGGACGACCAAGAGGACGAGGCGCCGACGCTGCTGGAGGACGTCCGAGCCCAGCAGCGCCAGGTCAACGAAGCCGTCCGCGTCGCCGCGATCCTGCGGGCCCGCGCCGAACGCGCCGGACGGCCAGTGCCGACCACCGCTCCCGCGCTGCGTCAGGCAGGATGAAGCAGTTCAAATGCCCGAAATATGCGAGGCTTACTGCTTGCCTCCTGCACCGCAACCACGGTGATGTCCCCAACAGTCGCTAGCCATCCGGCTGTGCGTCTCTCGGTGTCAACCGGCTGGTGAAGACAGAAGAGACTGCGACGGGCAGGCGCCGACTTGCTCTCGCAGCGCACCGTGCGGCCGTGATCTTCGGGCGAGCAGTTCCACCCGTGAGCAGGAAGCCGCAGCCTTCGGCTGCTTTCCGGGTGCTGCCCATGGTGGGAAGGACTGGGGTAGTCCATCGAACTGACGAATCAGCAGTAAGCCATGGCTGTGGTCAGGTCGGCGTTTTACCGTATGACTGCGATCAAGACATGCGTCATGGACGGTGGGAGAGACGATGGGCACTCATAAGGACGGCATGCCCGTAGATCTTGCCGCTGAGCGTGCCGTTCTCGGAGCGATGATGCTGTCGAAGGACACCATCGCGGGCGTTGCGATGGCGCTAGTGCCGGAGGATTTCTACGACCCTGGCCATCGGCTGCTGTACTCAGTCATCCTTGGCCTCTTTAGCGCCGGGACCCCCGCCGATCCCACTCTGGTCGAAGCTGAGCTGGACAAGCGGAAACAGCTGGAGACCATCAGCCGTGACGTCATCCACGACCTGATCCACGCACCCGGCGCCCGCAAGGATCCCAACGCGGCGGCGCAACGGGTCATGGACGCAGCGGCCCTCAGGGCGACCGTCGAGGCGGCCCGCAAGGCCGAACGCCTCGTGACAGATGCAGACATCGACGACGCCGACGAGGTCCTGGAGGCGGCCCAGAGCGCCTTCTTCAAGGCCACGAGCCGTCAGCACCCCTCCGACAACGCCCTGCCTCTGGGCGACATCATGGAAGACACGCTCGACGACATCGAAGCCATCGGCAGCCGGTCAGGAACACTGCCCGGCGTCCCCACCGGGTTCACCGATCTCGACGCCCTGACCGGCGGCTTCATGCCCGGGCACCTGATCGTCATCGCCGCTCGTCCCGCCATGGGGAAATCCACCCTGGCCATGGACTTCCTCCGCAGCGCCTCCATCAAACACAGCACGCCCAGCGTGCTCTTCAGTCTGCAGTCCGGCCGCAACGAGATCACCATGCGGATCCTGTCCGCCGAAGCACGTGTCGCCCTCCACTACATGCGCAGCGGCACAATGAGGGACGAGGACTGGCACCGGCTCGCCAAACGGATGCCTGATGTCGCCTCTGCCCCGCTCTACATCCAGGACGCGGGATCCATGACCCTTCTCGATCTGCGAGCCCAGTGCCGCCGGCTACGCATGCGCAACGGTGCCCGCCTGGTCGTCGTCGACTCCCTGCAGACTCTCGACTACGGCACCCGCCGCTTCAGCTCCCGCTACGAGGAAGTCTCCGAGATCGCCCGCGGCCTCAAGGCCCTAGCCAAGGAACTCGAGATCCCCATCATCGCCGTGTCCGATCTCACCCGCGGCCCCGAGCAACGCACCGACAAAAAACCCATGATCAGCGACCTGCGCGACTCCGGCACCCTGGAAGAGATGGCCGACCTCGTCATCCTCCTCCACCGCGAGGACGCCTACGAGAAGCTCTCACCCAGAGCAGGCGAAGCCGACTTCATCGTCGCCAAGCACCGCCAAGGCCCCACCGCCACAATCACCGTGGCCTTCCAGGGCCACTACTCCCGCTTCGTCGACATGGCCCAGACCTGAAAGGAGAAGCCGCAGTGCTCGAGAACCTCGGCCGCTACGACGGCGCGCACAGTGACTACTGCAAGGCGCACCTGTGCTGCCGCTGCCAGCAGCGATCCTGGACGACCCGCCTGGGCGACGAACGCCTGTGCGGGCTGTGTGCGTCGTGCTGCATGGAATGCGGCCGGGCGCCGGCGCCTCACCTCGAAGGGCTGAACAACGGGGTCTGCGCGGAATGCCAGGGAAGGTGCGCACGCTGCGGCAACAGGGTCCCGGAGACGGGCCCCTGCCCGTGCCGGACGTGGAGGAAGGGGCCGGGAGGCGATCCGGTCGGCTTCGTTATGCAGGGCTTTCCCCAACCCCTGCTCCAGGCCCTCGGCCACCGCTTCCCGCGGAACCTGCCCGACATCCTCTTCGCCGAACTCAACCACCGGACACCGGCGCAGCTCCTCGCCCGCGTTGAGCGGCGCTGGCACACCCGCTGGTCCCACGCCATCCACGAACGCGACGAGGACAACCGGCGGCGCTGGGCACCACAGGAGATCGCCGAGTTCCTCGTCGGCCGCGGCCCCTGCCAGAACCCCGCCTGCGAGGACGGACACCTCATCCACGACGACACCCCCTGCGGCTACTGCCAGCAGCCCGAACATCGCTTCGTCCCCGGCACCGCAGAGGTCACCTCCACTAGCGAGCACGCCCGCAAAACCGCCGCCGAAATCCGCCAGACACTCATCGCCAACCGGACCGACCGGAAGAAGAAGCCGGGCATCCGCGTGGGGGCAGCGCCCTGGCCGCTTCCGCCCCAGGCCGATCGGTAGTCCTGCTTGGCTCCCTTTGCCACAGCGGTGGTGCTGCGGGCCTTGCCAATGCTGTCTGTGAAGCGAGCGCACTGCACAGCACGCGCGGTGGCCGCATCCTCCCAGCAAGACTCAACAATTCCAGCACCACCCGCCCATACCGGGCGGTCGATCGCGTCCTTCCGCAATAGGGGACCGCGCGGCAGACTGACTCTCCGCACAGAACCGATCAAGGAGAAACCATGGAATTAGAGCCCACCGAACTGTCCGAGGCGATCAAGGCAGTACGCGGGGGACTGGCGGCGGCGCAGCGGGACGGGGACGGATCGCCGATCCGGTTCACAGTCAGGGAGATCGTGCTGGACTTGGGGATCGAGCTGCGGCACACCGCCTCGGCCGGCGGCGGGGTCAAGGCGTTCGTGGTCTCCGCGGACGCCAAGGGAGAGCGGGCGAAGACGGCCACGCACCGGATGACGGTCACCCTGGCCGTGGCCCCGAACGGCGAGGGCAGCGACCTGCTGATCGGGGATACGGGCGGCGGTCGCGGCGGGCCCGTGGACGGTATGCGGTAGGAGGGGCGTGGTGGCGCGGGGAGGTGCGGTCCTGCGGACCGTCGAAGTCAGCAACCAGGACAAGGGTTCGTACGGGACCGGCTGCCTGATCGCGCCTGGTCTCGTGCTTACCGCGCACCATGTGGCTCTGCCCGGAGGCGACAGCCTCGTCACAGTCCGGGATACGGCGAGCACCGGTTTCACTGGGGCATCGGTGGTGTGGGAGAGCCCCGAACTGGATGCGGTGCTGTTGAAGGCCGATCGGACACTGGTCGGGGCCGGCCTGGGCGTCGTGCGGTGGGGCGAACTTGTCTGCGATCTACCGGGCCATCGCCCCGTGTGCTCGATGACCGGGTTTCCTAAGGCGATGCGCCGGCGGGTCTCTACCCGGCCCGAGCACTATGTCGACGACCTCAAGACGGTGGAGGGGACCATCGCCCCGCACACTGGATCCCGCTCGAAGCTGTATGGCTTCGAGGTCGACGGCGCTGTGCCGAGCGAGGTGAAGAACTGGCAGGGGCTGTCCGGGGCCGGGATCTTCTGCAATGGCGTACTGATAGGGCTGGCCCGCCTGGTCGACCGCCAGTGGGACCGGATCATCATGGTGCTGCCGCTCTCGCACCTACTGGCTGCCGACGGCTTCACTAACACGGTTATTGCTCACACTGGCATGGCCCCATTGCTGCAGCCCGCCGACCTGCGGCCGCTGATGGACAATGCGCCCGATCCGACACTGTCCTCCACCTACCTGCTCGATCCGCGTTCCCAGGTCACCGACCTCACCGGCGTGAACAGCCTCGTCCACCAGATCGAGCAGTGGTGCAAGAGCGGCAGCCGCATCGACATCGCCGCCGTGACCGGCCTGGGCGGCACAGGCAAGTCCCGTCTCCTCACCGAACTGTTACACCGGCTCACCACAGGCTCAGGCGAACAGCGGCCGTGGAGCGGGGGCTTCCTCGCCGAACACCCCGCCCACACCGACTACGAGATGCTCACCGCCGCCAGCTACCCACTGCTCCTGGCAGTCGACCTCGCAGAAACCCGCCTTCCCCAGATCCGCGACCTCGCCACGGCCCTGGCCGGCGCCCACGACGGAACCTGCATTCGCGTCATACTCCTGGCTCGCGGACACGACACCTGGTGGCCGGCCCTGCGCCGCCACCTGCGCACCCGCAACGTCGGCCCGGTCGGACATGTCTTCACCCTCACTCCCGACGACGCACTGAACGGCCACAGCCCGGAAGACATCTACGTAGAGGCCAAGGTCGCCTTCGCCCGCCGTATCCGACTGCTCCAGCAGGCCGGACACGGCGACGACACCTGGCCCGACCGCGTAGTCGCCGACGCACCCCGCCTGTACGGCGCCGGCATTGAGCACGCCGCCCGGCAACCAGTGATCTATCACCACATTGCTGCCCTGGCTGACGTCCTCGCCCACGCTAACCCGCAGTTCGCGCTGAACGACCACCCCATGGAGGTCCTGCTTGCCAACGAAGTGGAGTACGTACGGCGCGTCGCCGAAGCACGCCTTCCCGACGGCACCGTCGACGACAAGCTGATCCGCACTCTGGTCGCCGCTCAGTTCCTCGCCGGAGCCCGCACCGCGCGGGCCGGCCGTGCCGCTGTCCGAGCCGGATTCGACGTCCATCACTGCGGCTACGGGGTCACCGCGCCTCCTGACGCCCGTCACCTGGCCGCACTCGACGACGTCCTGACCGCCGCCTACCCGGCCACCGATGGAGCCCACTGGGGTTCCATCGGCCAGCCACTAGCCGCCGCATGGCTCGCCGAAGTCGAGACCGACAGCGACGAAGAGTTCATCGAAGCCTTTTTGCAGCACGACTCCCTCTCCACCGAACAGCGCCACCAGACCCTCAGAACCGTCGCCCGCACCGTCCAGGACCAGCCCAACCTCGCCGCTGGCGCCCAACGAGCCGTAGCTGCCGACCCCGAACGGCTGCTGCCGCTCGCGACCCAGATCGCCACCGCTGAACTCAGCACCGACCATGCCCGTCAGTGGCTCACCGGCCTCGAAAACGCCGTCGCCGACCGTGCCGCTCACCCCGATGCCGACCCCGACACCTACCAGTGGGCCAGCAGCCTCATCAGCCAAGCCCAGGAGGACACGGCTGCCGACAGAGACGACCTGGAGGAGCTAATCGGCGCAGCCCCCGCCCAGGAGCCCGACGCTCCGGAACAGCCGACCCCGGTTGTGGCCCCGGCTGCCCCCTCCGCCGACTCCCCCCTTGTCCTGGTGAAACTACAGGTCGGCTGGCTCACCCGGATCGTCATCACTTTCCTCGGCCTCTGCCACCTGCTCCTGGTCGCAGCCGTCCCCTCCGTTGTCGCTCTCACCACCAGCACCAAACACGACGGCTGGGTCATGTGGCTCTTCGTCCCCATCAACCTGGGCCTGCATCTGACCATCGCGAGCACCTTCGGCAGCCGCCGCCTCGGAACCCTTGCGTTCTCCTGGATCGCACCACTCTTCACGATCGCGTTAACGACCCTGTCCGGCCTCATGCTCAACCAGCAGTGGCCCCTGAACTGGCTCCCGCCCTGGCTCCTGTGGCCAGCCCTCTTCACCATCGGCCTCACAGCCCTGACCTACGCCTGGCGCATCTCATTCGGCCAACTCCAGGACGTCCCGCAATCACCCGCACCAAATGCAAGCGAGCCCAGAACACCGCCGGACGAGCTCCCGCTGTCTACGGCAACGGAAAGGCTGACGCGCATGAACAGGCGGTGGGAATTGCTGCGCCGCCGGGTCTACGGAACCGACCACGCCAGCCCTAACCCGGGCCCATTGCCGTGGCGGACCTATGCCGCGCTCGTAGGCGGGCCGCTGGACGGGCTGCTCCTGGACATCACGGGCTGGACGAAGGACGAGATCGACACCGGCGCAGCACTGTCCACCGAACTCGGGCAATTCCCGGGCGGCCGCGCGCTGTACATCCCTGACCTCGACGAACCGCGGGCACCGGACCCTGGCGTGACGTGTTGCTTTTACTACTCCGGTGATACGCCCCGACCAGTCGATAAGTGACACGCCCACCAGCACGAAAACTCGTTCCCATATGGCGGGTCATGGACGTCGCCTGTCCTGAGTGTGGTGCTGCGCTCAGCTCGAACTCCACGCCCCCGGACGGCTGACCGCACCAGCCCCGCTCCGGGCGTTGCTACCGGTATGGGGCTGATCGTCCGGGCAGAACCCGGCATCGAGAAGCAGGCGGACGAGGTGGAGGCAGCGCGCTGGATGACGGTGCAGCGGCGGGCGGGGGAGCGGGGCCGGCACCGGTACATCGCGCACGACCTGGCTCCCGAGCCCCGTCCGACCGCCCCGGCCGACGTCGTCCGGGAGGGTGCCGAGACGGTCGTGGCCAGCAGACTCGAGACCTCGGCCAGTTCTCAAGTTGGTGAGGGATCGGGTTCTCCGGTTGGTGAGGGATCCCTCGCGTATAAGGAATCACCTAAGACCGTGTCTCACGTGGTGATCTTGGCGAGCTTCTTGTAGCAGGTCATGGCTGCAGCAAGGCCGAGGAAGGCGAGGAAGTGACCGCCCTTTCGTTCATAGCGGACGGTCAGGCGGCGGTATCCGAAGAGCCACGAGATCGATCTTTCGATCTTCCATCGGTGTCTCCCGGGACGTTCGGAGGACTCCACGCCTGGCCGGGCGATCCGTGGAGTGATGTTGCGTTCGCGCAGCCACGCCAGGTTGCCGGCCGAGTGGTAAGCCTTGTCGGCCCGAACCTTGTTAGGGCGTCGCCGGCGAGGGCCGCGGCGAGAGCGGACGGCCGGGATCCCGAGAACGAGCGGGCCAAGCGCTTGGACGTCGTTGACGTTCGCGGCGGACACCCCGACGACCATGGGCAGCCCCTGCGCGTCGGTCAGAACGTGCAGTTTGCTGCCCGCTTTGCC
This sequence comes from Streptomyces sp. NPDC053513, assembly GCF_044544765.1. Lineage (NCBI taxonomy): Bacteria > Bacillati > Actinomycetota > Actinomycetes > Kitasatosporales > Streptomycetaceae > Streptomyces > Streptomyces sp. NPDC053513. Next base: position 33,555 of record NZ_JBITXP010000031.1, on the reverse strand, counting down.
TCGGTCGACCGGATTCGGCCCCGTCAGAGAACCCCCTTTTTCGCGCGCACCGAGGCCGCGTCGACGATCACAGAGCTCCAGTCGAGTCCGCTGCGGGCTCCGGTCTTGTCCAGAATCACGCGGTGCAGGCGGCGCCATACTCCGGATGCGGTCCAGACGGAGAACCTCCGGTGAGCCGTCGCCGACGACACTCCGAATGTCGGTGGCAGATACCGCCACGCGCACCCGCTGGTCAGCACGTATACGACGGCCGTGAACACGGCACGTTGGTCGACCGGCGCGGTGCCACCGCCCTGCGGGCGCGAGCGGAAGGACGGCAGCACCGGCTCGACCAATGCCCATAGATCATCCGGTACGAGTCGCTGCGACAGATCCCCACCCATGAACGATCATGATGCCGCTGCCAGCCACCCTGGCGACGGCTGGTGGAGGTGTTGGGCTGGTTGCCCTCGCCACCTCAGAATGGGCGCATGGCTCCTCTCTCCATCGACCCGCGCTCGTTGAACGCCGACGAGCGCGCAGTGCTTGAACACATCCTGTCGGCGGAGTTCGATGGCGCGTCGCAACTGCGGAATCAGCTGGACCGCACCGAGGTGACCGCTGTCTGGGGGGTCGGCTCCGTGAGCGTCGATCTGCAGGTCCGGGAACCGTGCGAGCATGCGGCACTCCCGACCGAGCTCGTTCCCGTGGACGCGCACGTCCATGACCCGTCCGGCGCCTACGTCGGCAAGATCCTCGTATGGACGGACCGGGGAGCCACGCTCGCGGCCCTGGAGTTCGCCTGGGTCACCGACGAGATGCCCACGTCTCTCCCCACTGTCATGCACGGCCGGCTCAGCTGGCCGTCCTGACGGCTCCCCCCTCAGCCCCTATGCCCCGCAGGGGACGAGATCGCCACGTGAGACACCGTCTAAGTGCGCAGAGACCCACTGCTCTCGCGAAGTAGCGCCACGAACGCCCTCGAGCCACACTGAATTGAGCCTCGTTTTCTGGACGGTGGGCACCATGACCTTGTTTCGTCGACATAGAGCCGAGGCCGTTCGTGAGGTATCCGGTGGCCAGCGAGAACATCACGATCAGCAGGCGACCGGCGAACATGTTCGCGAACAGTCGCACCGCGTGCGTGAAGAGCCGGATGAGCCGGTTCGAGAAGAACTGGAGCAGAATTATCAGCGGGAGGGTCGCGACCAGCAGCTTGTCGTAGCCGAGGATCTCCTTCCAACCACCGCTCCCATCAACTCACCAAAAACGAGTGAATGGAAGTTCTTTCACCACAGGTCAGCTTGGCGCGCCCACGCACTCGCTAGAATCGACTACCTCAAGGCGCAGCTCGAGTTGGAAGCATGCCCCCCGGAGGACTGCGCTCAGAAATCTTTGATTAATAGCGCAAGCGACCTGATTTCCCAGGCAGAGAAAGCACTTAAAGTCGTTTGGCCGTGGTCGTCCGCCTCCGGATGGGCCACCGAGCGAGCATGGGCAAATATTCATGCAGTCGAGGTTCTGCTCGCACAACTCGCCGATTCTAAAAACATCGCGAGTCGCGGATTTCACCTCTGCTCGATGATCTCCTACCTAGAAGACGAAAACGGGCAGCGGCAGCGCGCTGTCCGTCTATGTAAAAAAATGATGGCCGGCCAGGAGCTGGCTAAGTATGAACGTCAATTAGTGACCGGCTTCCTCAGGGATGCCTACAGAAGTCGCGACAAAGAATTTGCAAGGATGAGGAGCATTCGAAATGCCCTCCTGATCTCGACCATCCTAACCTCCATCCTGCTCGCAGGTTTTACACTCGCCCTCTACTTGCATCGGATCCCCGTGATGGATCTATGCTTCGAGGCGACCAAACCCGGCATCCGGCCGGTCGTAATTGACGTCTGCCCTTCGGGAGAGGGGGCTAACCTACATACCACGGCCGCCGATATCCTGCTGATTGAAATCGCAGGCGCGTTCGGCGCTGCATTGACTGCTATTGCGTCACTGCATAGCATGTGGCCGACGAGTGCGCCATATCGAATTCAATTGGCTTCGGCGACACTGAAGATCCCTGCAGGGGCTCTCTCTGCGCTTGTGGGACTCATGCTGATTCGGGGGCGGTTCGTTCCCGGATTGTCCGATCTCGATACTTCTACGCAGATTCTCGCCTGGGCAGCAGCATTCGGCGCGGCACAGCATTTGGTGACTCGCATGGTTGATGCGCGAGTGAGGGACGCCATTCCCGCTTCGGAGCGTCAAGAGCGCGAACGCCCCCGCACGAGAGATCGCGACTCCAGTCGATAGAGTGTAGGGTCACGAGCCTGAATCCCCGCCACATTGCCGGCAAAATCGTGCTATCGATTCCATCGACGCCAGGAACGGGGCCCTGCTATCTGATCCGCTCGCCCCGATTGGGCAGCCGAATGGCCTATCCCGAATCTCGGCAAGCTTGATGACGCTAATAGGACTGTGTCCTATGTGGTGAGTTTGAGGAGTCGCTTGTAGCAGCAGAGAGCTGCGGCCAGGCCGAGAAAGGGCAGGTAGTTGCGGGGACAGCGCTCATAGCGGTGGTTGAGCCGGCGGTAGCCGGTCGGCCAGGACATGGTCCGTTCGATCACCCACCTGCGACGCCCTAGCACTCCAGCCGGACTTTGGTGTTGTGCCTGGTCAACGGCTTGGGAGTGGGGAGTATAGCGGGATGTGGCCGGGTGCTGGGCGGGTTCGCCCGGCCCGTCCCGCGAACGAGTGCCCCCGCCGCGTGTAGTGGAAGTGCCGGGCCCGGGCCTGGTGTCGGCGACGCCATCGTGACCAGTTCACCGCGTGGTCCCTCTGTTGAGAAGGACGTCGGTGCCGAGCTGCCAGCAGACGGCGGATCTCGGCCGGGGTGAGGTCCACGAGCTCGGGCGTGTTGTGGCCGGCTCCCCCTTTTCTCGTTCCTGGGCGGCAACGACGGCCAGGAAGGCGTGGGCGAGCATGGCCAGGGTGATGTGCCGATACCAGCCGACGTAACGGCGGACCTCGTACTGATCCAGACCGCATTCGTTCTTCGCACTCTGGAAGCACTCCTCGATCTTCCAACGGCATCCTGCGATCCGCGCGAGGTCGGCAACCGTGGCGTGCAAGGGTGCGGAGGCGAGGAAGTACGTAATCTCGTCGGGCTTGGTGATGCTGCGACGGGCGAGCATCCAGCGTTGCCGGGTGGGCTCGTCGCCGTCGAACTCCCAGACCGCAGGCAGGCGGGCGGCGGCCCAGTCGTAGAGCCGCGGTCCTTTGGCTCCGTCGCCGCAGGACAGACGTTGCCATGCCTCGGCCGGGGCCTGGCCGATGAGGTGGTCGATGCGGGGTCCGTGGACCTGCTGGGACTTCGGGACGGCCATGACGTAGGACAGGCCCGAGTCTTCGAGGAAGCGGCGGAAGCGGGAGTCCTGTCCGTAGGCGGCATCCGCGGTGACCCAGGCGATGGGCAGTGGGGAGGCCTGGGCTCGCAGGACCATGGTGCGGGCGAGGTCGTTCTTGGTCGCGAAGTCGCGTTGTTCGGGGATGCGGGCGGCTCGGCAGCGTTTGGCGTCGTCGGTCCAGGACTTGGGCAGGTAGAGCTCGCGGTCGATCAGGGCGTGTCCGCGAGTGGTGGCATAGGCGGCGAAGACGCCGATCTGGCAGTTCTCGGTGCGGCCGGCGGTGCCGGAGTACTGCCGTTGCACCCCGGCCGAGGTGCAGCCCTTCTTGACGAACCCGGTGCCGTCGATGATCAGAACACCGTCGTCGGCGCCAAGGTGCTCGGCAACGTATTCCTGCAGGTCGTCGCGGATCTCGTCGGCCTCCCAGCGACTCTTCGCCAGCAGGTGCTGCAGCCCGTCGGGAGTGGAATGCCCCGCGAACTCGGCCAGTTGCCAGGAGTTCTTCCTGCCCACTGGGCCGAGGAGGCCACGGGTGTAGTCCCGCATCCGCCGTCTCGGCTCGACGCGGCCGAAGCGGTGGCCGATCTGCAGGAAGAGTTCTTCCAGTCCCTGTTCCCACTCGGTGGCGGGTACATCATCGATCACACGGAGTGGCTGTCCGGACCGCTTCCACTACACGCGGCGGGGGCACTCGTTCGCGGGACGGGCCGGGCGAACCCGCCCAGCACCCGGCCACATCCCGCTACACTCCCCACTCCCAAGCCGTTGACCAGGCACAACACCAAAGTCCGGCTGGAGTACTAATCCGTAGTTATGAGCGATCCGCAGGAGCATGGGCTTCTCGGAGCGTTCGAGTACCAGACCGTGACATCCGGGTGCAGCCGGGCCCCACGGAGGCCTCAACGTAGATCGGTGCGCGGTCCGGTGCGAGTGGTGGCGGTCACGTGGGCGCAGGGCGCCATCCACTCGTGGAGCGCGAACCGCTGGTACACGTTCGGTCCGACGACCGTGCCGTACTCCCCGATGACTGCCCAGTCCAGCGCGTTGTTCCAGCGATGCATCCAGTAGCGGTCCGCGACCCAGTAGGCAGCCTCGGCGACGGACGAGCCGTCGTCGATGACCAGGCTGTCGTCACGGACCCGCCGCAGAGCCTCGGCCAGGTCATCCGTAGTGATCGGCATCCCCTTGCTGGCTGCGACGGCAGCCAGCTCGCCATCAACCGTATCCACCCTGTGCTCCATGGCGTATTCGAGGGTCTCGATCGCGGCCTCCCGACCGGCGGCGAGGTACTTGGCGTACTCCTGACCGCCCCGCTCCGCCCGGTCGGCGACCTCCCCGGCGGTGAACTTGCCGCAGCTGCGGGCAACCAGACCGGCCACCATCGTGGCGGAGTCCTGGGGGGCCTCCTCGGTTTCGGTGGCCAGGCGCCGGCGGGCAGCGGTGTACGAGATGCCTTCGGCGTCGGCGAGCTTGCGGACGTCCTTCTTGAACTGCTTGTCGGTGGTCACGGTCTCTCCCGAGTCCCGGGGATGGCGGCGACCCCATGCATCCCCGCCGCGGGCACTCGGCCACGGACAGGCAGGTGTAAGTGCGTGAGGCGGAGCCCCTTGTCCTCATCGCCGTCCGCGGCGTGGGCGCGACACGACTCGGAGTCGGGCCGACGCAAGGCGGCCGACTTCCACTCTAGGACAGCGAGTGCCCGGTACACGCGCCGACATCGCCTACACCGCGCCCTGTGACGCCCGAGCCATGATGGCCATATCGCCCGCTCGGGAAGCCACTTCGCACGTTGTCACCCCAAGGCTGACAGGTGGGTGATGTCAGCCTTGGGGTGACAACCGCGCGCTTTTCCGAACGCACAGGATAATTACGGTTATCCTGTGCGTATGCTGACGCCGGATCAAAGTGTTCCGCAAACAGGTGAATCACCCGACTTGCCGGAAGTAAAGGTCACATTCTTCTCTGCGTCGGTGTACGGCGCCGTCCGGCGCCTCGACGCACCCGGAGGGCCCATCCGGGGCGCGGGCATGAAGAAACCCCGGCCGTCGACGGCCGGGGTTGGACGAAAGGGCGGTGAAGGTCAGCCGAGAAGCAGGGCCACCACCCCCATGACGCTCAACGCGCCGGTGAGCGCGCCGCCTGCGGCGAAGGCCCGCAGGGCCCGGACCGACTCCGGCGCCGGGGCGGCGGTCCCGACAGGCGCGGGGGCCGGCCCGTTCACGGCATACGCGAAGACGGCGACCCCGATGGCGCACAGCACCCCGAACACCGTCCAGGCGATCCGGACCTGGTCCGGGCTCTGCGCGGGCAGCCCTAGCGTGCCGAAGACGGCTGCGAGGTCGACCGCCCAGGCCGCGACCGCCGCACCCGCCGCCGCCCAGCACCTGCCGTTCGGCATCGCCGCCGTCGCGGCCAGCCGGAAGGTGGCGAAGGCCAGCACCAGGGCGACGACGGCACCGCTCGCCACGAGCGCCGGCTGGAGAGTGGACATGAGGTACGCCTCCCGGTACGAGTCCATGAAGTCGGTGGGCGCGCCGAGGCACGGCGAACCGAGCGGCCACCGCCACCCCGCCACCTGTCCCACATTCTATGGAACAATGAAAAAACTACGCAACGAAGGAGGTCAGAACTGATGGGCCGCCCTGAATCGCCGCTGCCGGATGACGCGCCTGGCCCGGCCCGGGAACTCGCGCAGGCACTCCGCGACTTGAAGGACGCCCAGCGGCTGAGCTACCGCGAGCTGAGCGAGCGGGCGAGCTACAGCCCCGCCTCGCTCTCCCGGGCACTGTCCGGCCGGACCGTCCCCACCTGGGAAGCCGTGGAGGCGTTCCTCCGCGCGTGCCACGTCCCGGAGCCCGAGTTCGCCTCCGTGAACCGCATGTGGGCTGCGGCGTCGAAGGCGACCCGGCGGCCAGCGCTCGCCCCTATGAGCCTCGAAGCCCAAGCCCTCGACCTGATGGTCTCCGGGCGGCTCAAAGAACTGCACGTAGCCGCCGGAGCCCCGACCCTGCGGACGATCTCAGAACGATCCGGCATTCCTATGAGCACTACCCACCGCGCGCTGTCCCCCCACTCGGAGCACGGGACGCCGTCAGCGAATGTGGCTCTGCGGGTCGCCGACTGCCTGCTCGACTTCTTGACCTCTGAGGAGCGCGCTGGGCACTTCATGGACGTGGAGGCCCTCGTCCGGTCTCACCGGGACGAAGAAGGACAACTTCGGACCCGGCCTCGGGAGGGCGGCGTGCGGCGCGCGGTCGCTGCCGCGGCGGCCGCTGAGGAGTCGGCCGCGGCCGCGCTGCGCGAACTTGCCGCCCGGGCCTCCCGGCTTCAGGACCGCATCGCGTCGGGGGAACTCCACGCCGACGGCGAGGTGGTGCGGCTCCTCGCCGACCTCCGCGACCAGGCAGCGACGGGAGCGGCCCGTGAGCGCTCCTGAGGCCGACCACCCTCTCGTCCCCGGCGGCGCGCGAGCCCTGGCCACCGCCCGGCGTGACCCGCGCGACCTGTGGCCCGAGCACGCCCGCCGGCTGTACGAGCACCTCACCGCGTTGTACGGCGAGGACGACGTGCTGCCCACCCTCGCCGCCACCTGGATCGCCCACCAGCGCTCGGACAACACCCGCCGCTCCTACGCCCGCGGGTTCAAGGTCTTCGAGGAGTTCGCCCGCGAGCACGGGACCCACCCGATGGCCGTCAAGTTCGCCCTGGCCGACGCGTTCCGGCTGTGGTTGGAGCAGACGCCGACCTGGGTCCGGGTCAAGGGCGGCCAGCGCGGCGAGATGGTGCGCGCCGGGAAGCCGTACTCAGACGCGTCACGGGCGAACGCCCTGTCGGCAGCCTCCTCCTTCTTCTCATACTGGGACAAGGTCAGTGACGACGGGGTGAAGAACCCCTTCGACGCCGTCCAGCGACCGGTGATCGATCCGGACTACTCGGCGACTCCCGGCTACACCGAGCAGGAGTGGGCGAAGCTGCTGCTCACGGCCCGGGACGCGCACCGCATCGCGGCGTACCGCAAGCGCACCTACGCCATGCTCCTGGTGCTCTACACCTGCTGCCTGCGCATCGACGCCCTGCTCAGCGCCCGTGTGGAGGACCTCGGGTACGACAAGGGGCACCGGGTGCTGCTGCTGGAGAAGGTGAAGGGCGGCGGCCGGGTGAAGAAGCCGATCCCGCCAGCCGCGTGGGACGCGCTCCAGGACTACCTCGACGGCCGAGAGACCGGCTGGCTGTTCTGCACAGCCAGCGGCGGCCAGCTCGACGAACCCGCCGTCTGGCGCACCCTCCAGGCTCTCGCCAAGCGCGCCGACCTGCCGCTGCGCGGCCCGCACGGCGTGAAGGGCGACGCCGTCACCCACGCCCTGGCCAGGCCCGATGCCCGTCCCGACAAGGTGCAGCGGTGGGCGGATCACAAGGACTCCCGCACCACCCAGCGCTATAACGCCCGCAAGGAACTCCTCGACGACAGTCCCGGCTACGGCCTCGCGGCCGACGTCGCTGGCGCGCTGGCGCACGGTGTTGACTGAGTCGGCGGCGACGTCATCGTGTCCAGCAAGGAGCCTAAACTCCCGGCATGAACGCTGAGATATGGGCCTTGGTTGGCGTCGTGGTCGGTGCCGCTGGAGCGCTTGGTGCAGCAGCGATTTCTTCTCGTGCGGCGCAACGCGCACCACTGGACGCACATAGGCGGGACAAACGGAGAGAGGCCTACGCAGCGTTCGTCAGCGCGGCTACGGAGCTTGCAGTCTCCGCCGACCCCAACTCCGCTAACGGCTACCGGGTCAGGGGTGCGAACCCAGACCCGGAGGAGTGGGTGCAAGAACTTAACCGGCTTCGGCGCCTGCTCATGGCCAGGTATGCCCTCATTCAGCTCGAAGGGCCCGAGGAGGTGGAGCGCTCCGGCAGGGAGGTCATGAACGCGGCCATGATCTTGGTCATGGACGCAGATAACGTGACGCTTGCCGACGTTCCCCGGTTCGGGCTGGTAGCTGAAGCAGTGGGCAAGCTGTCTGACGCGACCCAGGCATTCTTGGTGGACTGCCAGAAGACTCTGCGAATCTGAGGCAACCGTGAACAGCGGACCACCGGCCGCCGACATCGTGAAGGGCCTCTGAGCTGCGGAAACTTCCGCAGCTCAGAGGCCCTTCACGATGGATATTGCACTTTATCTGGCGTGATCATCTCTGCCGCTACCGTTTCGATATGACGGCCACCGGGCTGGACGCCCAAGGGCCGCAGCTGCCGGGGCGGCCTTGTTATGAAGGGGAGGGGTGCGGTGCAGGACGACTTACTCGTGGTCGGCTTCGACCTGGAGACCCGGCGGGAGGTGCACATCTCCGAGGGGCCGCCGGAGCTGTGGAAGCGGCTCGGGTACGGCGGCACGGGCCAGCTGGTGTGCTTCTACTGCTTCCACGGCTTCGAGGCCCCGGCGGGCACCCGGGTGCCGCTGGTGACGCGCGGACGGCTGGGCGGGAAGGTCCGCCGGCACTTCGCGCACCCGCCCGGGCAGGCCCCGGACGGCGGCCACGGCCCGGAGACGGTCTGGCACATCACGACCAAGCACACGCTGGCGGCCTGGGCGCGGACGCGGCCCGGGGTCGCCCGGGTGCGGCTGGAGCAGTGGACGGAGGACCGTGACCGGCGGGCCGACGTCGAGGTGCTGCTGGAGGACGGAACGAAGATCGCGCTGGAGGCGCAGCGCAGGCTGATGACCGACGACGGCTGGCGGCAGCGGCACCGCGACTACCTCCGCCAGGGCGTGGTCGACGTCTGGTTCTGGCGGCCGCGGGTGCACTTCCCGCACATCGTGCTCAGCGAGGGCCTGCCGGTGTGGTTCTACTCCGTCTCCAAGCGGGAGGCGGCCACCTCGCTCGGGCGTCCGCACCGGCAGGTGGGGGAGTGGTGGAAGGCGCCGGACCTGTCGGTGTACGGACTCCACCACCCGCCGTGCGCGCTGGACGAGCTCGAACGGGTGACGATGCCGCTCGGCTCGCTGGGCCTGACGGCGCACGGGGCGGTGCTGCCGGAGGACGTGCACAGGCGGCTGCTTGACTCCCAGCAGGAGGTGCACCGGGAGGTACAGCGGCGCCAGGAGGACGCGGCCCGGTACGCGCAGTCCGTCCGGGCCGCCCAGGAGCGGGCTGCCCGGGCGCCTGCCCCCACGCCTCCACCACCCCGGGTGCCAGCCGGGACTCTGGTGTGCGAGGCGTGCCGTCGGCCGCTCGACCCTCTCCTGGCCAAGGCCCGCCGCCACATCCTGTGCTGAGGGCCGGTCAGGCGAGCGGGCCGAAGACCTGGTCGTGGCTGGGGACGTAGTGTTCGTACGCCTCGGTCTACTCGTGCTGCCACCCCGGGCGTCCGGCGTCCCGCTCGGCGTCGGCCAGCACGAGCAGCGTCCTCGCCTACTGCACGGCCGCGGCGCCGACGGCGGGCGAGGGGTTCTGGGCCGCGAGTCGGGCGAACTCATCAAAGTGGGCCAGGAGCAACACCTTGGCGTCGCGGTCGGGGCCGGCCGGATAAAGGTCGGCGAGCACGGCCAGGTACCAGGCCGCTATCTCGCCCGCCTGGCGGGTGAAGTCGTAGGTGGTCACACAGCAGAGCCTGCTACCAACGTTTTTCTGAGTCCACCGCGCCAGCGGGCTTATCCGTCTCGCGGCCGGGGCAGCGTCTGCCGGGGTGTCACGGCTGCCGATGTCTCGACGTGCGGATCGGAGCAGGGGTCAGAAGTCGAAGACGGGGCCGGTGGCAAGCGTGAGCTCGCAGTCGTTGTCGTAGGTGTGCTCCCAGTGGACCTGTCGGCCCTGGTAGGTGCCGTGGGCGGTCACTGTGACCGGGCCGGCGTCGTTCGAGCAGATGGCGGTGTCCTGCCCGGGCAGGCGGGCGAAGTCGCCGTGGGCGGTGTGCAGGTCGGCGCAGGCTTCGCGGGTCCGGGGGTGGTCCTGTCCTGACCGGCCCGGGCAGTCGAGCCAGATGAATCCGACGGCCTCGGTCTCGCCCTGGGTGCGGGCGGCGGTGAGCTGGATGTGCGCGTCGCGGGCGGGGTCGACAGGGGCGGCGGCACTCGCGGCGGGGGTGAGAGCGGAGGCCAGGAGACCGGCCCCGAGTACGGCATTGACGATCTTGTTCATGTGCGGATCAACAGTGCGCTGGCACGGCCGGTCACCTCGTCCGATAGGGGACACGCGGCCTGTTCCTGCCCCGACGGGGCAGGAACAGCGACGCCAGGTTCTACCGGCGGTAGAATCGCGTTATGAGCAAGCCGACGAGTATCAAGACCAGTGAGGAAGTCCGTGACCGGCTGCGACGGCTGGCGGAGGAACGCGGTACGACGATCACCGATCTGATCGCGGAGCTCGCGTCGAAGGAGCTCACCGCGGCCGAGCGGGAGCAGCGCGCCGCCGAGGCCGCGCGCGAGCTCGGGGTGGATTACACCGAGCAGGTCCAGCAGGCCGGTCAGGACGCCTGGGCGAAGATCCGCGCCCATCAGGGCCGGGCCGCGTGAACCTGACGGCGGTTCTCGACCACTCCGCGCTGACCGCGCTGTATCAGGCGGACCCGTTCTTCACGGGGCTGTACATCGAGGCCTCCCGCGGCACCGGCCGCATTCTCGTGCCCTCTCTGGCCGCGCTCGCCGCCGAGCGGCAGGCCCCAGGGGCCGGCAAGCACGCCACCCGGCTTCGCTTCTCCGAAAGCGTCGCGTTCACCGCGGGCCACGCGGTCGACGCCATGGCCTGGCCCAACACGGAATGGCCGGTCGCCCACGCGGCGGCCATCGCCTGGAACGCGGCCCGCGAGGGCGAACCGGTCACCGTCCTGTCGCTGGTCCCCGGCCTGTACGCGGCCACCGGCATCACCCCGCTCGACCCCATGGCGTAGCCGAATACCTAGGCACCCCAGTCAGAAACGATGGCCGGCCGCCCGCGCTCGGGGGTGGGGCCGCGGGCGACCGGGCCTTCGGGCGACCGTCTTGTCGGATGCCATGGGTCGACCGTACGTTGCGGCGTGTAGGGTCTCAGCCTTCTTGGCCGAATCTCAGGACGGTTGGCCACCAGGTGGCCACTTGGCCACACATCTGAGACGCGCACGTCGAGGGCGTCACTGAGCCCACAGCCCGCCGAGTCAACAGCCTGCTCGTCGACTCCAGTCGGCTCGGCCGAGCGACACTCCTGCATATCGGAGCTACGGCTGTCGCCAGCCACGGTGCTTGAGCAGGGATTTCCTGCTATCCGGACCTGGCGTTCGACATCGCCGGCCAGCGTCACGCCAGAGGCGTGCCGCCGTCGGTCACCACTCCGCCGATGAGATCGCGGACGAGTGCGGCGGCCTGGGAGCGGGCCTGCTCCGGCTCGTCCGTCTCCGCCACCGTGAGGGAGAGCTCGGTGAGCGCGCCGTAGAAGGCCCGGGCGACCAGATGGGCCGGGTGGGGCCGCAGGCGGCCGGCGTCCAGCGCGGCGTTCACGACCTCGAGGACCAGGCCGCCGAGGTACCGGTGGTCCAGCTCGCGCCACCGCTGCCAACCCAGTGCCACCGGCCCCTGCTGGAGCACGATGTTCCGGTAGGCGGGCTCGGCGCAGACGTCGAGGAACGCCTCGACACCCCGATAGGCGCGCTCGCGCGGGTCGGGTACGGGAGCGATCACCGACCGGATGCGTTCGGCGGCTTGTCGTTCCAGGTCTTCGAAGACGGCCTCGAAGAGTCCGGGCTTGCCGTCGAAGTGGTGGTAGAGCGCACCCCGGGTCAGCCCGGCGGTGCGCACGAGTTCTTCCGCGGAGATGCTGGCGTAGTCACGTTCTGTGAAGAGCCGCAGCCCCGTGTCCAGCAGGGTGCGGCGCGTGTTCTCGGCGTACTTCTCGCGCAGGGATTCCATACGTCATGGATATCACATACGTTGTGTATGTCAGATGCACTCTGTATGAATGGTGGGCGTGATGGAGAAGTCGCTGGACGCGGACGTGGACGTGGTGATCGTCGGGGCTGGGGTGGCGGGGCTGGTGGCCGCCCGTGACCTTGTCCGGGAGGGAGTCGACGTACTGGTTCTGGAGGCACGCGACCGCGTTGGCGGCCGGCTCCTCAACGGAGAGCTGCCCGGCGGCGCCCCCATCGAGGTGGGTGGCCAGTGGGTCGGGCCCACTCAGCACCAGGCCCTGGAGCTGATCGGGGAACTGGGCCTGAAGACGTACCCCACGTACGGCGAGGGCGAGCACATCGGGGAGTTCGGCGCCACCCGCTCCCTGTACACAGGCCGGATCCCCAAGCTCAACCCGCTCGTCCTGGCCGACATCGGACAGACCCAGTACCGCCTGGACCAGATCGCCCGCCAGGTCGCGGCGACCGACCCGTGGCGGGCGCCCGGGGCCGAGGCACTGGACCGCCAGACCTTCGACACCTGGCTGCGCAGGACCGCGCGCACCAGGGGCGGGCGCGCCTTCTTCCGGTTGGTCACCGAGGCGGTCTTCTCCAACGAGCCCGAGGACATGTCCGCCCTGTGGGCCGCCTTCTACGTCGGCGCCGCCGGCGGCCTCGATCCGCTGATCAACGTCGTCGGCGGGGCTCAGCAGGACCGCGTCGTCGGCGGGACGCAGCGCATCGCGCTCGAACTGGCCAGGGAACTCGGCGACCGGGTCGTCCTGGAAGCGCCCGTCCCCGACATCGACTGGCAGCCCTCGGTGACCTCGGGTGTCCGGGTCACCACGCGCAACGGCCCGACGGTGCACGCCAAGCGTGCCGTGGTCGCCGTCCCGCCGCCGCTCGCCGCCCGCATCCGCTACACCCCCGGCCTCCCTGGAGAGCGCGACCAGCTCATTCAGCGGATGCCGATGGGCCGGGTCATCAAGATCAACGTCGCCTACGACGAACCGTTCTGGCGCCACGCCGGCCTCAGCGGACAGGCCAACAGCACCCACCGCCCCTTCGGCACCGTCCTCGACAACACCCCCCACGACGGCTCGTGCGGCGTGCTCGTCGGTTTCCTCGAAGGACGCCACGCCGACACCGGCTCACGCATGGACCCCGACGAGCGCCGCGCCCAGGTGATCGATGACCTCGTCGGCTACTTCGGCCCCAAGGCCCGCAACCCCATCGCCTACATCGAACGCGACTGGGCGGAGGAGGAGCACAGCCGCGGTTGTTACGGGGCCTTCGCCGTACCCGGCACCCTCACCCGCTTCGGCTCGGCCCTGCGCCGCCCGGTCGGTCCCCTGCACTGGGCCGGCACCGAGACCGCCAGGCGCTGGGCCGGCTACATCGACGGGGCCGCCGAATCCGGCCACCGCGTCGCCGGCGAGATCCTCTCCGAGCTCTCCTGACCCCCGACACCTGAGCGAGGACCCCTCATGACCACCACACCCGCCACCGACCTCGACACCCTCGTCGGGCGACTCACCAGAGGTGAACGCGCCTGGGCCCGTACGAACCTGCACGAACGGCGCCGGCTGCTCCTCGACGTCGCGGCCGCCACGGCGACAGCCGCCGACGCATGGGTTCGCATCGCGGCCGGGATCAAGCAGCTCAACCCCTCCTCCCCGCTCGTCGGAGAGGAATGGATGAGCGGACCGTACGCCCTGCTCACCTACCTCCAGGCCCTCCAGGAGACCCTGCGCCACCTGGACGAGGGAACCGACATCCTCGCCCGCACCCGCATCACCCGGGCCCCGGGCGGCCGCCTCGCCGTCCAGGTCCTGCCCCACGACACCTACGACAAGCTGCTCATGAACGGCTACCACGCCGAGGTCTGGACGACCCCCGGCACCACCGAAGAACAGCTGCGCGCCACGGCCGGCCTCACCCAGCGCACCCCGCGCCAGACCAGAGGAGTCGCCCTCGTCCTCGGTGCCGGAAACATCTTCTCCATCCCGCCCCTGGACGTGCTGTACCAGCTGTACGCCGAGAACCGCACCGCCGTCCTCAAGCTCAACCCCACCACCGACCCGCTCGCCGATGTCTACCGGGCGGTGTTCAAGCCGCTCATCGACCGCGGCCTGGTCGAGATCGTCACCGGCGGGCCCGAGGCCGGAGGAGCGCTCGCGGAGCACCCCGGCATCGCGGCCGTCCACATGACCGGCAGCGCAGCCACCCACGACGCCGTGGTCTGGGGAACCGGCGAGACGGCGAAGAACGCCAAAGCCGCCAGCACCCCCAAGCTGGCCAAGCCCATGACCAGCGAGCTCGGCGGAGTCTCGCCGATCATCGTCCTGCCCGGCGCCTGGTCCGACGCGGACCTGCGCTACCAGGCCGAACACGTCGCCACCATGCGCCTGCACAACAGCGGCTGCAACTGCATCGCCGGCCAGATCCTCATCCTCAGCTCCGACTGGCCCCAGAAGAACATCTTCCTCACCGCGCTGCGCCGGGTCCTCGCCACCGCACCGGCCCGCCCCGCCTGGTACCCCGGCTGCGAAGCCCGCGTCCAGGCCGCACGCGACCTCCACCCCCACGCGGAGAAACCTGGAGGCACCCCGGAACGCACTCTTCTCACCGGCCTGGATCTCACCGACCCCGACGAGACCGCCTTCACGACCGAATACTTCGGACCGGTCCTCGGCATCGCCGAAATCCCCGGCACCGGAACACAGTTCCTCAACGCCGCCGTCACCGCCGCCAACGAACGTCTCCACGGCACCCTCGGCGCCAACCTCATCGCCCACCCCGACACCATCAAAGCCCTCGGCCACCGACTCCGCGGCGCCATCGCCGACCTGCGCTACGGGACCATCGCGGTCAACGCCTGGACCGGCGTCGGCTACGCCACCCCCCGCGCCACCTGGGGCGCCTACCCCGGCCACACCCTCGACGACGTGCAGAGCGGCATCGGCATCGTCCACAACGCCCTCCTTCTGGACCACACCGAACGCACTGTCGTCATCGGCCCCTTCCGCCCCGCGCCCCGCTCCATCCTGAGCGGCGAAGCCTCCCTCGCCCCCAAGCCCCCATGGTTCGTCACCCACACCACCGCCGCCCGCACCAGCCGCCTCCTCACCGAGTTCGCCGCCCACCCCCGCTGGCAGGACCTCCCCGCCCTCTTCGCCGCAGCCCTCCGCGGCTGACCACCGTCCAACAAGAAGGGTGTGTGTCGCTCAGCGCGACGCACACTGCAGAAGAAGTGCCACGTTCGCGAGACGGAGCCGTGTGCCGCCTCTATGAGACAACCTCAAATCCGCTGGCCAGAGGTCCGGCGTATGCCACGAACCGCGAGATCCTAATCCGTAGTTATGAGCGTTCCGCAGACGCAGGGGCTTCTCGGAGCGTTCGAGTACCAGACCGTGACATCCAGGTGCAGCCGGGCCGTGGAGGCCTCAACGTAGATCGGTGCGCGGTCGTGGTGCTCAGGGCGGTGGCGGTCACGCGGGCGCTGGATGGATGTCTTGCGAGACCCAGGCGATCAACGCCTATCTGTAGAACGACGGCGTTCAGCGCCTTCGTGACTGCCATCGCCGTCAACACCTACGACCTTGATCACTCGTTGGTGTGCGTGGTGCGAGCCCGCCGCACGGTGACTTCTTGATACGCCCGAGCCGACTGAGCTCCCGCATAGACCGAGGCCCGTGGGGTGCGCTGGTGCCACGAACGGCTAGTGAGGTGGCGGCCTGACCGCGCTGCGGCCGAGGCCTGGGATTAGGTCGCTGCGTGGCCCGCATGCGCTCGTGACCAGCGCAAACACCGAACTCTGGTGAGAGGAACCTTGATCTACTGCGGAATCGACTGGGCGGAACAAACCCACGACGTCGCCCTGGTCGACGACACCGGCCAGCTGCTGGCCAAGCGGCACATCACCGACGACGCGGCCGGCTACAAAATCCTGCTGGAGCTGCTCGCCGAGTACGGCGACACCGCCGAGAACCCAATCCCGGTCGCGATCGAGACCTCCCGCGGCCTGCTCGTCGCGGTCCTGCGGACCGGCACGCGCAAGGTGTTCGCGATCAACCCGATGGCCGCCGCCCGCTACCGCGACCGGCACAGCGTCTCGCGCAAAAAGTCCGACCCCGGCGACGCCCTGGTCCTGGCCAATATCCTGCGCACCGACATGCATGCCCACCGGCCCCTGCCCGACGACTCCGACCTCGGCCGCGCGATCACCGTCCTGGCCCGCGCCCAGCAGGACTCTCTGTGGAACCGGCAGCAGCTCGCCAACCAGCTCCGCTCCCTGCTGCGCGAGTACTACCCCGCCGCCCTGACCGCCTTCGCCCCCTGGACCAACGGCCTGTGCCGACCCGAGGCCCGCGAGCTCCTCAAGACCGCCCCGACACCGACCCGGGCCGCACGGCTGACCCGCACCCAGATCCAGGCCGCCCTCAAGCGCGCCGGCCGCCAGCGCGGCATCGAAGCCGAGGCCGAACGCCTCCGCGAAGTCTTCCGGGACGAATGGGCCCATCAGCCGCCGCTGGTCGAGGACGCGCTCGGCAAGCAGATGCTCGCCCTCCTCATCCAGCTGGACGCCGCCTGCACCGCCGCCGACCAGCTCGCCGAAGCGGTCGAAGAGGCCTTCCCCCAGCACCCGGACGCCGAGATCCTGCTGAGCTTCCCCGGACTCGGCATCCAGCTCGCCGCCCGCGTCCTCGCCGAGATCGGCGACGACCGCACCCGCTTCGCCGACGCCCGGGGCCTGAAGGCCTACGCCGGCTCGTCACCCATCACGCGAGCCTCCGGCAAGAAGTCCGCCATCACCAGACGGTGGGTGAAGAACGACCGGCTCAACCACGCCGGCTACCTCTGGGCCTTCGCCTCACTCCGGGCATCCACCGGGGCCAACGCCCACTACCGGCGCCGCCGCGAGCAAGGCGACTGGCATGCCGCCGCCCAGCGCAACCTCTTCAACCGCATGATCGGACAGCTCTACCACTGCATCCAGCAACGCGAGCTCTTCGACGAACTCGCGGCGTTTCCCGCCCCACCGGAGCTCGCGGTCAGCGCTGCCTGACCGGCGGGCGGCTGGTCAGAGGTCGAGCTCGAAGTACTCGTCGATGGAGATGAAGCGGTGCTGGCCAGTCCCGGGATCGACCTCCAGGGGGACGTTCCCGCCGATCCCACCGCCCCCGTCGGTGGCGTTATAGAAGACGTAGAACTTCCCGTGCCGCTGCTTCACCGAGGTGACGGCCAAGTACTCGCCGATGAGCCCCTCGGCCAGGATGCGTGCGTCGCTCTCGCTCAACAATGGAACCTCCCCTGTCGAGGCAGGCTATCCGTACGCGGAGACGCCCTTCCACGGCACTCGATGTTCGAGGACGTGAGCCCTCCGGCTTGACGGCGTAGCAACGTGAGGTGTCTACAGCCACTGCAGGGTCTCAGTTTTTGTGGCCGAATCTCAGAGCAGATAACCGCTGTATGGGCAGTTGGCCACGTCTTTGAGACGCTCGTCACCCCGGACGTATCAGAGCTGCGGCTGTCGCCGACCACGATGCTTGAGCGCGGTGTGGCCCGGCTGGGTACGTCGAGGCGCCCTGCGATCCGGACCTGGCGTTCGACTCCTGCAGACAAGGTGGCGCACAGTGCGGCCGACGCATCGCCAGCCAGCCGTGTCCGCTGAGGGCGGTGGCCGACGTCCGGTCGCCGGCCCATTGGGGGCTTGCCGCCGCGTGGCACCCGAGCGCCGAGGCGGCGCGAAGTGGAGGTGGGGTCACGGCGGCGGCGAGCCGCCGTCGGTCACCACCTCGCCGATGAGATCGCGGACGAGTGCCGCCTGAGCGCGGGCCTGCTCCTGCTCATGGGCCTCTGCGACCGTGAGGGACAGCTCGGTGAGCGCGCCGTAAAAGGCTCGGGCGACCAGGTGGGCTTACGCCGACGTTCCGCGATATCGCCGGCGCCCCGAGGCTTCACTTTGGGAAGCGGCCTTCTTCGCCATTGTGGTCTGCCCGGATCCGGTCCTGTGATGCCTCCCTCCACCGTGCAGGCCAGGCCCGATAGAACCCGTCATCACAGCAGATGGCCGGAATCTTCGGTGTCCCCGCAGCAAGCCACGGGTAGCGCACCGAGCAGGACTCAACCGGGAGGGGATGAACTTGGGTAAGGCCAGCCGCGGCAAGAAGCAGCGCAGCCGCGACGCCTCGACCATGTGGAGCGCCACCAAGGCGGCCCGCGAAGCACACCACACTCGCTCTGAGACACTGCGGCTCCTGCGGGACAACACATGGGTACGCACCCTGCTGAGCTCGAACCTCAGCAACCGGATGGCTGAGCTGAACACCGTGATCCACCACAGCGACGTCCCCGAACAGCACAGACGCGACCTCGTCTTCGCCATGACGCTCGGCAAGCAGGGCATGCGTCCCCCATGGTCATCCGGCCCCGACCACGCCGCCCGCTGGCAGATGAGGCAGCTCCAACAGCTTCTGACGGACGCCGAGGTCCTCGTCATCTCGCCGGCCGCGCACGCGGCGGTCATGGCCGCCGCTGCCACCCTCGACCCCGCCGACGTCGGCACCCTCGACAAGGACCGCGACATCCCCATGCGTGCAGGCCTGCTCATCCTTCCCGACCCGATCATCGTGGAAAACCGGGGCGGTAGCCTCTCCGACATCAGGGCCTTCGGCTGGCAGTTCATCACCCAGCACCAGGTACTGCCCACCGCCCAGTACGACGGAGTGCAACTCACCTGCTTTATGGACCGCGACGGCCCCGTGCAGCCCGAATCCTGGCGCATGGCCGTCACCCACGCCCGAGCCACCGGCTCCCCGCTCCCCCCACTCGTCCCAGACGGCATCTACGGACTGCGGGCTGACGGCGCCCTCACCGCAGAGAGCAGCGAACAACACGTCGCACTCTCTGAGCAGCACCGCATCATCAACACGGCACTGAATCAGGTCGCCGCGCAGAACGCGCTGCCGCCGGAGGAAGGTATGTGGGACGGCGGGCGGATCGTGGACACCTACGACGACTTCGCCGCCCGCTACGCCTTTGCCTTCTGGCGCTTGGCCACTCAGGGCGTCACCATCCTCGGTTCACCGCATGAGCCGGAGGAGCAGGCACACCGGTCCAGGACCACGCCGATGCCAGCCGGGCCCGACGTCCGTGTCATCCGTCTCGCCCATCAGATCCCCACACAGCGGTACGGAGAAGAGGAAGGCACGAGCCGGGTCTACCACCACCGATGGACCGTCCGGATGCACAAGGTCCGCCAGTGGTATCCCTCCACCCAGGAACACCGGCTGATCTGGCGTGGCCCATACATCAAAGGTCCAGCCAACGCGCCCTTCATGATCGGAGAGAAGGCTTACTCCCTCAGCTGACCAGACTCACCAATGCAGGGCTGACCACGCTGTTCAACGAGAAACACAAGGCAGGGCGCCGGAACTCACTCGTACCGTCCTGCTCCACGCTCTCATGATCCCGCCTTGCACCCGCTGATTCAGCTCTCCAGCCGCCGAGAGCCGCCTGAGGTAGGTAACCGCACGTCAGGGGCATTGTCAGTGGGGCCCTATACGGTCCTGCCGAGCCGATGGGCAGCCAGGCCGACGTGGGAGGGGGGCATGGAGCAAGAGATCCTGCGGGGGTTCAAGTTCGCCCTGGACCCCACCCCGGCGCAGGCCGAGGCCCTGGCCCGGCACTCCGGCGCGGCCCGGTGGGCCTTCAATTACGCGCTCGCCGCCAAGGTGTCCGCGCACCAGCGGTGGCGGGCCGAGGTCGCCGAACTCGTTGACCGGGGCATGCCGGAAACGGAGGCGCGGCGGCGGGTGAAGGTGCCGGTGTCGTCGAAGCCGCAGATCCAAAAGCGGTTGAACGAGATCAAGGGCGACTCCCGAGTCGATGGCCGGCTGCCGGAGGGGGCGTCTGGTCCGGAACGGCCGTGTCCGTGGTGGCACGAGGTCAGCACGTACGCGTTCCAGTCAGCGTTCGCAGACGTGGACCAAGCCTGGAAGAACTGGGTCGACTCGCTGCGCGGCGTGCGGGCGGGGCGGAAAGTCGGCTACCCGCGGTTCAAGAAGAAGGGCCGCTCCCGGGACTCTTTCCGTCTCCACCACGACGTGAAGAAGCCGGGCATCCGGCTGGCGACGTACCGGCGGCTGCGGCTGCCGACGATCGGCGAGGTCCGCCTGCACGACTCCGGCAAGCGCCTGGGCCGGCTCGTCGAACGCGGCCAGGCGGTCGTGCAGTCCGTGACCGTCTCCCGCGCCGGCCATCGCTGGTACGCCTCCGTGTTGTGCAAGGTCACCACGACCGTCCCTCAGCGACCGTCACGGCGGCAGCACGAGCGGGGCACCGTCGGCGTAGACCTCGGTGTGAAGACCCGCGCAGCCCTCTCCCAACCCCTCGACCCCGCCGACCCGACCAGCATCCTGGTTGCGAACCCCCCGCCACCTGGCCCGCGCCGAACAGCGGCTGGTGAAGGCACAGCGGGCGCTCTCCCGCACGGAGAAGGACTCGCGGCGCCGGGACAAGGGCCGGCGGAAGGTTGTCCGACTGCACCACGAAGTCGCGGTGCAGCGCGAGGGCGCGCTGCACACGGTAACCAAGCAGCTCGCGACTCAGTTCGCGGTCGTCGCTGTCGAGGACCTCCACGTCGCTGGAATGACCGCGAGCGCCCGCGGCACCCTCGAAGCCCCCGGCCGCCGGGTGAAGCAGAAGGCCGGCCTCAACCGGGCCATCCTCGACGCCGCCCCCGGCGAGTTCCGCCGACAGCTCACCTACAAGACCGCCTGGTACAGGTCCAAGCTCGCGGTCCTCGACCGCTGGTTCCCCTCCAGCAAGACCTGCTCAGCCTGCGGATGGCAAAACCCACGCCTCGCACTGGCCGACAGGACGTTCCACTGCCCCGACTGCGGACTGACGATCGACCGGGACCTCAACGCCGCCCGGAACATCGCCCAGCATGCCGTCGTGGAAGACGCACCACCCGTCGCCCCTGGTAGAGGGAAGACGCAAAACGCCCGTGGAGCACTGGTAAGACCAGACAGCCGCAAGGCCGCCCGGCACAGAGCGACGAAGCAGGAAGACACCCGGTCGTCCGGCCAGGTGCCACCCCGGCGGAGCAATCCGCCGGCGTCCCTACATACGCAAAGCCAGGCCACGCTCTTCTAAACCAGCAGGTCACGAAAGGCACGGCCCACGCGCGCAGCGGACGACCCTACCTCCTCCCCCTGCCCCCGCACGGACACCAGTATTGATAGCGGCCGTAATCGGCGGTGGCATCGGCTTGGTGGGCGCGCTCCTCGGGGGCACGGCGGCTGTGATCGCAGCCCGCCGCCCGCGACCTCGATCTCGACCTCACTCGATCGTGGATGGTCGGCGACTCCCCGTGCGACGTGGAGGCGGGCTACCGGGCGGGGACCCGTACCGCAAGGGTGGGTGTCGGGCTCAACGGGCGTGCTGATGCCGATGTGACCGGTGCGACGACGTCCGAGGTTCTCCGTCACGTGGTAGGGGCACAACGTGGTGCTGTGAGGGGACGTCGATATCTCCCATTGAGCGTAGGCCAAGCTGCAGACGTAACGTTCCGCCGAGACCTGCGTTCGTCGGGAGCTGAGCGGGCGCGGAACAGTGCCCCCGCGCTCCGAGACCGCTGAGGTTATGAAGACGTCGGCTGTCCCCCAGGACAGCACGGCCAGGCCCTTGCACTGTGTGCCAGATACCGCGAGGCGATCACAAACCAGCACCCACGTTGGTCGAAGACATGGATACGCCTCGGCGGCGAAGGCAGTGCGCTGTGGGGTCGCAGCTTCGTGTCGTGCCCAGAACCTTCTCGGCACCCGTCTCCGCGGACCAGCCGGCTCACCGACGGCGAATTCGGCAGCCCGCACTGTCTCGCCGCCTGTTCTCGAAAGACCGCACTGTCCAAGCACCGGAGAGGCATCGAGGGTCGGAGCGCCGTATAGATAGGGATACGTCTGATGGGACCAGAAAGAGGGGCCCTCAGAGGTGGGACAGAAGATGGCCGGAGTCGAGAGGCCGCGGTGCGATGAGGTAGCGAATCTTGCTGGCGTCATGGCCGACGACCTGGGCGATCGTGTTGACGCTTTGGCGGAGCAGGTGGTGCAGGACGAGGGCGTCGTACTGAAGCCCGGTGGAGGCCTGGATCTCCTGTATGGGCCGGGTACGGCTTTCGGCGCAGGCGACGAGCTGCTCCCAGGCGAGTTGGGCGGGGTGGGGCTGGCTGATGACGTAGTTCCAGTTCGCTGAGAGAAGGCCGAAGGTCTGGTCCACAGCGGATCGAGCTGCGGCGGGGGGCAGGTGGGCGTGGGCGTATGCCTCGTAGGGGCCGCGGGTGAGGGTGTGGAAGGCGTCGAGCGCCGGCGGGAGGAGGAGGGTGACAGGGAGGGTGTTCGTTCGCCGGGCTGCGGCACGCTGGCGCTGACGGCCAGCCGACGGCGGCGACGTGGGGCTGAGGGTCTGAGCGGTGCGGGGCGTCATCCGAGGGAGCCTGCGGAGATGGTGGACGTGGGGATCGACAGCCCTGGGGCGGCTGTCATGGGCGTTGCGGCCCGAGGTTGAGCAGCGTGCCAGAGGGGCTGAATGACTTCGGGCTGTCCGTTGAGGGCGGTGACGAGGGTGCGGACAGTGGTCCAGTCGGGGGTGCGGGTGCCGTGCAGGATGCCGGTGATCTCGTCCTGGGACAGCGAGTTCCCGGTGCGGGCGGAGACTTCCGCAGGGGCGAGGTTGCCGGCGGCGAGCTGCATGCCGCGCAGGGCGGCGTGGAGACTGCCGGGCTGGACTACGTGGTACCCGCGGGTGGCTTCCCATAGGGGGCGCAGCACGTCGGGGTCCGCTCCACAGGCGATGGCGATCGCGCGGGTCACCTTCCACGACGGGGTGCGTTCGCCGGTCAGGACGCGGGAGATGTAGGAGCGGGATACTCCGGCCTGGTCGCCGAGGGCGGAGAAGGTCTTCTTCGACTCTCGCTGGAGCTGGGACAGGGCTTTGGAGAGGGTCGCGGCCGGGGTGGTAGTGGGGGCGGCGGGGGTGCTGAGGCTTCCTGGAGCGCCGCCCTCGGGCGTGGGCGTTCGGGGGGATGGTGGTTCCGGGGCGCGCGGGGCGGGGATTTTGACCTGCTGGGGTGGTGGTGCGGCGTTCCGCTTCCGGGCGCGCTTGACGTGATCGCTCTTGCGGCGGGCGACGGTGGTCTCGGTCATGTTCAGTGCTTTGGCGATCTGCGGCTTGGTCATCTGCCGGTCGAACGCCTGCTGGAAGAAGGCCAGCTCGAGGTCGCTCTGGAGCCGGTTGAGGCTGTCCTGGATGAGGAGGATCGCCTCGATCGGCTGGGTTTTCTCCCGTGCGTGCGCGACGAGGGCGTCGGCCACCCTTTGGAGCTCGTAGGCGAGCTTGATGGTGTAGCCGTCGTTGTCGGTGCCCTGGCGTGGGGCCCCGGACTTTCGGTGTCGGCGGCCGCACTCGTCGGAGCAGTAGAGGCGGGGCCGACCCTTGGAATTCTGTCGGAGGTGACGGTGGCACTGGGGGCACTTGGGGGTGTCCTGGTCCATCGTGGTCATGCTGGCTGGTCCTTCTGGAGGGTTGCTTCCGGGAATCCGAGCTGCTCGGAAATGGCAATCACCCGCCTCCCCGCGACTAGCCGAAGATCATCCGGGGTGAAGTCGGCGCGGTCGGGGCGGGATGCGGGGGCCGGAAGGGGCGGAATGCCGGTGGTCGGCGTTCCGCCCCTTCGAGCAGGGCTGTCACATGCGAAGGTGCCGGTAGCGGATCCAGGACTGACGGGCGGCGGCCGTCAGGAAAGCGACCGCGCCGAGGCCAGGGGCAAGCACCTCGGGCGCGGTCCACAGGATGATGCCGAGGACCGGCATCGCGAGGAACGGGCCTACTTGAATGTTGACTTGAATGTCACGCCAGGCGGTTTCGACCGCCCAACCTCGCGGAATGGTACGGTCGAAACGCTTCGGCCAGGGGCCCACAGGCTCAGGGGCCGGGAAAAGGTCAGGGGGCATGAGTCCTCCTTGATCGTCACAGTGAGCGTGGTGAGTCAGCTCAACGCCTGTGGTTGGCGCCCGGGTTGAGCTGGCTCACCGCGACGCTACATCGTCACCCGTACGGCGGGCGTCATTACGGTCCGTTAATGAGGCTGATTGAGATTGCCGCGCGATCGCTCGGACAGGCTTTCGACTCCCTGACCTGCCGAACAATCGACACTCGAACACTTTTGCAAATTTCTGATCGATCCCACGTCTCGCCGGGAACACGCGCCCCGCGCACTCCCAGCGCGCCGAACGCCCACTCGATACACCCGCCACGCCTCCTGGACGGCTGAGGGTGCCGGGTGTCAGCGAGCCACACTTCCCCTCGTTCGTGATGCCCTTCTCGGACTCGCGAGGTCCGCAATCAAGCCAGGCGCCGTGATTCCCCTCTGCGGCTCACGCGACTGATCCCCGAGGCCGTTCTTCGCTCCCGGAACTCGGGTACGGCAGGATGCCGCCATGGATCAGGGGTGGGCGGCCGTCATAGCGGCCGGAGTAGCAGGCGTCGTCGCGCTGATCGGCGCCTTCATCGGTGTCTGGCTGGGCCGGCGGACTGTACGCGACCAGGCGCAGGTTGAACACCAGCAGTGGCTCCGCGGCCAGCGCCAAGAGGCGTACGTGGCTTTCGGGGCCGAGTGGGACGAGCTGCTCCCGAAGTTCGAGGACCTGGTCCTCGACGGGCACCAGATGGAGATCCTCGACCAGGAGGACGGTTGGGATGAGGCCAACATGGTGGTGGTGGAGTCGATGCACCAGGATCTGGCGCCTCTTCGTCGGGCCGCCGAACGGATCTTGATGTTGGGCCCGGACCCGGTGGAGCGGGCGGCGACTGCGATGGTCGACGCCGCCGAGGACGTCCTGGTCGGGATCGGCGCCCAGTACGTGCCCCCTGAGGAAGGGCATGAGCGGCTGGAGGAGTACTGGCGGGCAGTGGGGCAGACCGATGCCCGACGGTCGGCTTTTCTTCAGGAGACGAGGAAGGTCCTGCGGCAGGCTCCGGACACGAAGCGCTCTTGATGGCTGAGGGGAACCCGTGAACAGGCAGCTGCCGGTGACGGATTCTCGCTCCAGAGCCGTTCCCTGCTGGCATTGCCGGACCGAAGAAGTGCCCGCCCGGTGCAACGTGCGACGGCTTCCCAGGCGGGCTCTGCTCTCATCCTGCGCCTCATCACCGTCTGCCGCGCGCTCGGGGGACCGTTTCTGCGGTGAATCTCCTCCCCTGGACGGCTGATGCCAGTGCGCGGAACCGTGCGCGTCAGGGCGGCGTGCCGCTATCTGTCGTCCGTGATCAAGAAGTTCCTGCGCGTTGCCGCGCTCTCCCTCGTCCTGTCTCCGCTCGTCCTTCCGCCTTCGATCGCTGTTGCCGTGCCGTCGGCCCCGGCGGTCGCCGAGGTGGTGGGCCTGGCCGACGCCGTCAAGCAGATCCCCGTGGCCGACGAGTCCCGGGACGGCTACACCCGCAACCAGTTCAAGCACTGGAACACCGGCCTGGATCCGGCGGACGGCTGTAACACGCGCACCGAGGTCCTCTTGTCGGAAGCGGTCGTGGCGCCGGAGGTGGCGGCCGGCTGCAAGCTGTCCGGCGGGTCGTGGGTGTCGTACTACGACGGCCAGGAGGTCAACGACCCGGCCAAGCTCGACATCGACCACATGGTCCCGCTCGCCGAGGCCTGGGATTCCGGTGCGAGCGCCTGGACGCCGGCGCGACGGGAGGCGTACGCCAACGACCAGGGCGCGGCCGCCTCGCTCGTCGCGGTCACCGCGCGCACGAACCGGTCGAAGGCCGATCAGGACCCGGCGCAGTGGATGCCGCCGCTGCCCGACGCGCACTGCCGGTACGTCGGCGAGTGGACCGCGACGAAGCTCCGCTGGGGCCTGTCCGCGGACCGGGACGAGGTCCAGGCGCTCGCGGTGTATGCGGAGGCCTGCGAGTCGACCGTCGTCCACTACACGCCCGCCCCCTAGACCTTTCTGCCGGGGATGCACTGCGCCCCCACACCTGGGGTCACCGGGAGCGGGGGCGCACAGGGGGCATCTCAACGACCAGTCGACACACCACCTAAGGATCACCGTAGTGGCCGGCGAATGGCCTCGAGGCGGCGTATCGATTCGCCCTCACCCTCACGGGCGATGGGGATGTGCAAGTGGGGACGGGCTGGTTGACGTGCGGGCCGGTCAGGGGCCGGCGATCAGCCACAGGATCAGGACGGCGTCCAGGTCGGGATCGTGCCGGTAGACGACGGACAGGCCGCGGCCGCCGGTCTCGTCGGGCAGGACCTCGACGACCCGCGTGTCGGTTCCGGGCAACGGCCGGCCCCGGCCGGGGGCGTCCTCGAGCGAGCGGCGTACCGTCTCGACGGCGGCCTGCTCGCGGGCGGTGAGTTCGGCGAGGATCTTCTCGGCGGCGTCGGAGTGGAACGCGTGGGTCACCGGCCGTCGCCCTTGGACAGCTTCCGGCGGATCTCGGCGGCGACGTCGTCGTTGCTGCGGGCGATAGCGGCCGTGGCGTTCGGGTCGCGGGCGAGCAGGACACGGTGCCGGTAGGCCTGAACGATCTCGCGGACGCGGGTGAGGTCGTCGAGATCGACGGCGCCGAGCTCGGCGTCGAACTCCTGGCGGTCGCCCGCGAAGCCGTACGCGGTGAGGGCTTCGCGGAGCTCGGCGAGGGTCCGCATGGGCGGTACGGGCCCGGTCGGGCCGGTGTACTCGGGCTGTGCGGTCACGAGAGCCTCCCCGGGGCATCGCTGCTGTCGGCTGCCAGCCTACGCGGTACGCGGCCGGTCAGTCCTTGTAGCCGATCTGGAAGCTCCGGGCGCCGCAGCACCTCAGAACCCGCTCAAGTCCTGAACACACGGCAGCGTGCCAGGCGAAGCTGGCCAGCATGACCACTATCGATTGGGGCACCTTCCCTACCTGGGTCAGCAGTCTCGGTACGACGGGGGCTCTCTGGGTTGGCGCCGTTACCCTGCGCCGCGCGCAAAACAAAGAACGCAGCACTGAAGCTGATGCGGTCAAGTGCGACTGGAAGCGCAGGGACTGCTGCGGGTACAAGGCGCTCCAGGGCTGGACCGCTGACGTATCGAACGGAGGGCCCCGGCCGATCTACAACGTCTACGCGATCACCTTCGATTCCAGCACGGGCATCATGGGGGAGGGACGGCAGATCGCAAACGTTCTGCAGCCTGGTACGGCCGACCACGTCCACGTTTCGGGTGGCTCTCCCGAGTGGTCCCGCCCCTATGCCATCCTCTTCCGCGACACCGAAGGCACATGGTGGCTGCGCGACATATTGGAGCAGTCTCTGTACCGACGCAGCCGGATTCCGGGGACTGGTCGTGTCCGCCACACCATGCGCCGCTTGCGGAAGGAAGGGCGTCTCACCCCGCCGCAGCTGCTGCAGCGTGGAGGGAATGGGCACCGAGCTCCCTGGTGAGCTTCTCCGATACGTTCCAGGCCGTCCGCCTGGAGTGGCAGGATCCCCGGCATGAGTGAGTGGGGGATCGCCCTGATCGCCGCCGGGTCGGCGGTAGCGGGCAGCATCGTGACGGGATGGTTCACGCGTAGCGCCGGCCTGCGGCAGGCCAGCGCGGCAGAGGCCGCCGGTCAGGCACAAGCGGGCGCGCTGATATCGACCGTGCAGGCCACGTTGGACGAGCAGCGTCGGGTTCGCGCGGCAGACCGGCGCCGACAGGTGTACGCGCAGTTCCTGGCGGCAGTCGAGGAGGCCCACCTCGCCGCCTACCGCAGAAGCGAGCACGACGCCGTAGCCATCGGGGCGCGCCTCTTCCAGGCGCAAGGCGCTGTAGACCTTGAAGGGCCCGCCCACGTGACGGAGGCGGCCTACGAGGCTGCACACGCGGTCTCCCTCCTCCGCGCCGCGCGTGGCCCCGCGGCCGAGTCCGAAGCGGCTGATGAGATCAGTCGGAAGCGAGCGGCCTTCATCCGGGCGGCGCAGGAAGCGATCGGGGAGATCGAAGACTCGTCCTGACCTGTTCGTGTGGGTGGTGGCCTCGCCCGTCGGGACCGAGACCACCACCCCACGCCGTTCACGCCCGGAAGCTACAACGGGTCTGGGCCGCAGATACCGCAGTTCCGCTTTTTGCTGCCCTTCCTGCGTAGTTCCTCCGCAGTGAACAGTGCCGGCAGACGAGACCAGAACACGTGCCGCGGCTCCCCGCTCTCTGCGGCTTCCTTCACCTGGGCCTCGAGCGCCTCCAGGCCCTTCTCGGGGTTGGAAAGGGTGACGCAGTCCCAGCGGTGCAGCCGTGCTCCTCCTGACCCGATGGCGTAGGTCTTGCCTTCGCTCAGCTCCTTCTTCCATCGGGCGATGTCGGCGGCAGCGTGGTCCCGCGCGCTGCGAACACCGGCGCAACCTCGACAGAGACCCTTGATGTACTCGCAGGAGCACTCGCCGCAGTCCTGGCACGGCACGCAGGGATGCACGCGCTGTTCGGGGACACCCGCCGGTACCTGGCCTGATGCCGTCTGGTCATTGCCGAGCGGGTGGGGTGCTGCAGCGAGATCGGTGTTCTTGTAGCTGGGAACGTCACCCCAGACGTAGCCCTCTCGAACCGCCTGGCCGAGGTGGTCTCGCAGGTTCAGCGCGTCGAAGGAGGACCTCCACCATCCGCTGGCAGGACCATGTCCCGGGCCTCCCTCGGCGTAGATCGCTGCGATCTCGAGGGCGCTTGTAAACGAGTCGAACGCGTAGTGGAGCACTTCGCCGAGCTGGTCGAGGTCTTCGGCGCTGGGAGTGTTGCGGCTGTTGACAGCCCGGTTGACTCCGCGCAACGCGGCCGCGCACACGATGCCGGCGGCTTGAAGCGGGAGGGGGTCCGCTTCCTCGCGGTCGGGCAGGGCAAGGCGTTCAAGGAGTTCTGCTCGTTCGTCGGCGGTCAGGGAACCCAGCAGGTGTCGAGCGAGAGCAGGGATGTCGGTCATGGTCTCCTCGGGTGGTCGTGCCCTTCCCCGGGCAGCAGATCGGGATCATCCTCGCGTGATGGTGATGCGGTGCTCGTTGAAGTGCTGCCAGTCCAGCACCAGGTGGAAGCGCTCGTGGTCCTTGAGGTCCTCGAGAAGGGTCTGCGCTCGTTCAGCTCCGCGCTCGAACCGTGCCTCACCTTCCCGGAACAGCCGGCCCAGGGCGTGACGGACGTCGTCCTCGCTGAAGTTGATGGCCTTGGCCAGCCGGTCTACGGACGTGAAGACCTCCTCCGGGTGGTTCAGGGTCTTCTCGAGGTAGTCGATCAGGGCCTGCTCGGCCGGCCCGCCCTCCCAGATCCTCCTGCTGTTCGCGATCCTGGCCCGCTCTTCGTCCGACAGCGGCAGGACGGTCTCCGGGCCCGGAAGGGGGTCGGGCATGCTCCAGACTCCGTCCTGTCGGCTGGCGATGCCGAGGGCGATCATGGTGTCGGCGAGCTCGCGGATCGTGGTCGGGACGGGAATGCCAGCAGTCCGGAGTAGTCCCTCGCATCGGGCCTGATGCTCCTCGGCCTCGACGCGGAGCTGCGCCTTCTCTGCCTCAGTCTCGGCGTAGTCCAGCTCGTCCGAGTCCATCCACAACACGGGCGAGTCGAGGGAGTCGCTGGCCTTCCCGAAGAAGGCGCCGTACTCGCCCTCCTCGAAGATCTGCGCCAGGACCTCATCGACGGTGCCTCGAAGCTGCCGAACCGAGGCCGTGCCGAAGAGCATGGACAGTGCCATCGACTGGTGCTGCGGGAGGTAACTGGGCCAGCCGCTGGCGAACCAGCCGTTATGCAGGGACAGGTAGCCGTCGTCGTTGCTCTGAGCGGTGTCCTGGTCGACGGACATAGGGCTCCTTCTGCGAGGTGTCAGGGGGCGTGAGTGCCATCTTGGCGGGCTTGGTGGCCTTGGGGGCGGGTTCCGAATGGAACCCGCCCCCAAGGGTCAGAATGGCGCCGGCCCCTGGCTGCTGAAGGCAGCAAGGTCGGGATTCTGCCGGGCGAACTCGGCGCAGAGCCGGGCGTCCTCCTCGGCGGCCAGCCGCTGGCGCTCCGCCTCGGCCTCGGCCCGCGCTACGGCTTCGGTCTCTTCGCGGGCGGCCCGCTCGGCGTCCTCCTGCTCGAGCTCGACGATGAGCCGGGCGCCGGCAGCGGCCTGCTCAGTCGCGTCCTCCTCGACGGCCCACTGCTCGGCCAGGGCGGCGCCGGCGGCTTCGGCTTCCTGCCGCTCCAAGCAGTCACCGCACAACGGGCCCGTACCGACCGGGATCGACCGGCTGCAGTAGGAGCCCCGGAGCAGTCCCCCGTGATCGCTCGTGCAAGGGTTCCTCCAGCCCGCTGGGACGGCATGCTGGCCGCAGGGTCCCGGCGGGGCCCTCCTGGGCTTGGCTTTGTCCATGAGTACGGGTTCTGGCGCAAGTTCTGTGGTGTCGAGTCGGATCTCGGTGTCCGAGGTCGGAGCACGCCGGGAACCAGCAGGTCAGAAGCCTGTCACAAGGCAGGCAGAAGCCCGGTCGGTGTAGCTCCACAGAAGTTGTGCCAGAACCTGAGTAGGCTCTGGCTCAGGTTCTGTGACGCGGCCACGCTGAGTTAGCGGATCACCTCGCGGTTGACCGTTCCCGATGGCGAGAACGAACCCCGGGTCAGTCTCCCGCCTCGGCTACAGACCTCTTGCTGAGGAACTGCTTCGCTGCCTCAACCGCTTCTCTGTTGAGTTCCTCAACGGAGACTCCCCAGCTCTCCTCCCAGCCGTCGAGGTTGTGCGCGCATTGCACAAGGGGTTTCAGCTCTTCGGGATAGCCGAGGTCATAAGCGATGTCTGCCCAGATGAGGTGAGTACCGGCGGCGGGATCCAGGGATCCGTCGGCGATCTGACCGGCGATCCAGTAGGCCATCGCCCACTTTGCGGCCCGGGGATCCGCGGGCGGGCGGAAGAGCAGTCCCAGCTCCTCCAGTACTTGGTCGAAGAGCTCTGACGCTTCGGGCTCTTCGCTCCGGAGGAGCCCAGCCAGCAAGGCCAGAGACGGGCTCTCGACCCCAGCCATCAGCGCGTCCAGACCTGCCTGAATGAGCCGGTCCGACCCGACATGCCTGCCAAATGCCCGCTCACGCGCGATGTGTCTAAACTGCTCGAGGGCATCGTCGCTGGTCATCAAGGTCTTCTCCGTCGGCATCTGGAAGGGGAAGGCTTGCACATCCACCGGCGCCGCTGCCATCGAGTTCCTCCAGTCGTCGGTAATCAGGACATGAGAACGCGCTTCCGCAGGAGGGCGCGGAGGCGGCGTGCGAGCTCGCGGACGCCGCGGCCGGGCCCGGCGCTGGTCTCTTCTTACAGCAGGCCGCCTGGCGGAAGGCAGAGCTGAGGGGGACGTGAGAACGTCGAGTTTCTCGTGGAGTCCCCTATGCTCACGGGGCAGTTGGTACGAGCAGTTCTTTGAGGGGACCGGAGCCGCGTGACCGACGTAATCAAGTATGAGCACAAGACTGTGCAGGCAGTTCGCGGCACCGACGGCTTGGTGATCTCGAAGATGCAGAAGGACGGCTGGGAGCTGGTGGGACAGGCGCAGGGCATGCTGCGTTCCACCCTCGACTTCCGCCGACCGAAGAAACCGGTACCGCGGCTCTTGATCGGGGCTGCGGCCGGCGGCTTCGTGGTCTTGGCCATCATCATCGGCGTGGCCGCGGCGCTCGAGGACGAAGGCGAGAAGAAGTCGAACAAACCGACGACCGCCACCGCGAGCGCAGAACCCTCCGCAACGCCCACTCCGGCCGCAGCTCGGACAGCTGCCGCTGAGGTGATCACGCCCGAGACCAACGCGGAGTTCGCGGCGCTGCTGAAGACGCCGGACAGCTGCGACAGCTCCATCTCGGACTTCGCGACCAAGTACAAGGGTAAGACGGTCGCCTTCGACGGCTCGATCGTGCACATGGCTCCCCACGGCGACTACGACACCCGCTACGACTTCCTCCTGGGCCCGGGCGACCAGGGTCCGAAAACGAGGGTTGGCCCTGCCTTCAAGTACGAGGACGTCAACACCCGCGACCTCAAGCTGACTGGCCGAAGCACCCCCGACACCGTCCGGGCGGGCGATAAGTTTCGCTTCGTCGCTGAGGTGGGCGAATTCAACGCGACGCAGTGCCTCTTCTTCCTGGACCCGGTTTCGACCGGGATCCGTTAACCGGACTCAGCTTTCAAGGGCGGAGTGGCGGGCCAGCACGAGATGCCGCCACCATCTGCGGACCGTGCTTTCGGCATCGAGCCACCGAGCGGAACTCAGCAGGGCGGGCCGGTCGCCCATGAAGGCGGCGATGTCGGTGGAATACGCGTAATCGCCGCCCTCGGTGAGTCCCCTGAGCCGGGCGATGGTGTCAGTGATGCCCTGGTCGTCGCCGAGGACGGCTTGGTGGAAGCAGACGACGAACTCGAGGATCGCGGTGGCGATGGCGACGCCGGAGACGCGGATCTCCTCGCGCAGGACGTGGGCGCGGTCCAGGACGCCGTGGTCGGTGCCGGCGTCCCGGACGAGGGCGGCCATGTCTATGGTGTGGCCGGTCTGGCGCAAGGTGAGTTCGGAGACACGGGCGGCGGTGGCGAAGCCGAGGAGCACCAGGGCGGCGTTGCGCTGGCCGGCGAGGGTGGTTCGGTCGGTGCCGGTGAGCATGGCGCGGATCTGCGCGAACAGGGCGGCGGTGGCCTACCGCGGGTGCGCGGCGGCGGCCTTCTGCTCGGCAAGGCGGTCGCGGTGGGCGTTGAGGACGGCGCGGGCGCCGCGCATGTTCGGCTTCGGGTGGCCCTGTTCCAGGTGCCAGGTGGTCACGGCGGGTAGGGCGCGCTCAATCGTCGACGGGCTGGCCGGGCGGTTCGTGCGGGGCCGGGGGGTGACGGTCTGGTGCCGGACCCACTCGGCCATCGTCTCGCCGGAGGCCGGCAGGACCGTGCGGCCTTCGCGCAGGCACCAGGCGGCAAAGGCCTCGCGGTCCGCTGCGTAGGCGTGGCGGGTGGAGACAGCCGCGCTCGCCTCGATGGCGGCGACGGTCTCGGGGGACAGGTGCCGGTCCCGCTCGGTGGGGACGGCCGTCCCGCAGCGAGAGTGTCCGATGTCGGGTGTCGGCCCCTCGGCAAGCGCCAGCGCAGCCGAGAAGAGTCCGACGAAGAACCTGAGAAATGCGTGTCATGCAGACGTCTCCCAGGCCCCCCTTCTCTATCGAACGGCTTTCGCGGACCGGCCGCGCAGCCTTAGAGCTCGTAACACGATCTTGTTGAACGGTCCTGGTAGGCCGTGACCGGTGTGACGATTCGGCCGTTCGGGATGGTGTGACTACCCGGCCGTGGAT
>NZ_JBITXP010000030.1:0-91255 GCF_044544765.1 Streptomyces sp. NPDC053513 | reverse complement strand
GCTGCCGCCACGTGCAGCCCGACGTTGCCACGAAGATGATCGCCGCCAGGGCTTCACGGTCACCGGCCCGGCGCCGGCCACCGCCCTGCGGACGTATCACCTCAGTCGGCGGCACCACCCGCCGGAACAGCACCCACAACTCGTCAGGCACCAATCGCTCCACGAGATCCGCCATGCACGGATCAACGAACGATCACGCCATAAGAAACGACGTCTAAGCGTTGGTCGACAGCGAGGATTCTCGACGATGCTCCAGCCATGTGCGGCTCAGGTCGCCCCAGATCGCCTGATACTGATCAAAGATCTCGTTCAGCTGATCGAACGTGAGGTCGTCGGCGGACGTCGATGCCACGAGGTATTCGAGGTCATCGGCAAGCCGCTGGAACCGGTACTGCGCTTCCTCCATCAGAACCCACCGGGAGCGCCAGTTGAAGAACGGTTCAACGGCTCCCAGCAGCGTCACCAGCGCCACACACGCCAAGGCCAGACCAGCCCACGCGTTGAGGTTCTGCAGGCCCAGGATGACGGTGGAAGCAGCGGACAGTACAAGCGTCGCCACCTTGGTGACGACGGCACTTCGACTGAACCTCTTCTTCTTGCCGCGGGCGTAGCCGTTGCCCTGACGAATCTTGTCCAACAGGAGGGCGGCTGCCTCCCTCGGGCTGAGACCAACACCCAGGCCACTGTCCGGCTGCACTCCGCCCCCCAAGTTCTGTCGCCACCTCGCAGCTCGCTGCCCTGGCAATCACGCGCCTAGCGTAGCCGCTAGAGGCTCCTCCAACGGAAGGCGATCTGGCAGTCTAGGCGGCTCTGACCTTGCACTTCTGAGCCAGAGTAGCGAGATGTGACCCACGACCTCTTCGCCCCGAAGTAACTCGGGTGAGACCTCTCCCTTGGGCTGCTGCACCGCTCACCTGGGCTGACGGTCCGCAGGCGTCCGCACTTGTCCGCCCCAGCTCGCCTGCGTTGTCACGCAGTTAGACACTCACCGCTCAACGGCCAACCACGGGGCAGGGCCATTGTCAGTGCCAGCCTCTATGGTCTCCAAGCGCGCGGTCGGCTTCCGGGGGTTCCAGCTCTGGGGGAAATGGTTGCATCCCCGGTCTGTCTGGGGGCGGCCCGGAGACTCGTCCGGGACCTAACCGACGGTTGGACTTCGTCGATGGCCAGGAGATCACCTGCCAGCGCCGGCCGCGCACCACCCCATACCCATGCCAAGCAGCCGGGAACGCGCCCGAAAACCTATGCGTGGTGTCTTCCCGTGCACGTACGCTCCCCATCATCGAGGAACCGAGGGGCGAGATGGATGACGAGAACGTCACCGAGTACTTCACGTTGATCTGCGACGACTCGTCCTACAGCGTCGTTTTTCTCGACTGCGGGCCGAACGAGATGGACGCGGTGCGGGCTGTCCGTGAAGTGACAGGGCTGAGCCTCTGGCACAGCAGGGTCCTCGCGCGGCGGGCACCGGTCGCAGTCCTTGCCGGATGGCCTAAGGCCATGGCCGACGAAGCGGTCGCCGTGCTCAGGGGTGCCGGCGCGCGGGCGGAAGCGAGGCAGGATCCGGAACCTGGACAAAGCGCGGCCCTGTCCCCCTGACGACCCGCAAACACCAAACTCCGGGCAGGGGAACCTTGA
Organism: Streptomyces sp. NPDC053513; assembly: GCF_044544765.1. Lineage (NCBI taxonomy): Bacteria > Bacillati > Actinomycetota > Actinomycetes > Kitasatosporales > Streptomycetaceae > Streptomyces > Streptomyces sp. NPDC053513. The sequence goes on along the minus strand of NZ_JBITXP010000030.1, from coordinate 89,617 downwards.
GCTACTGCGGAATCGACTGGGCGGAACAAACCCACGACGTCGCCCTGGTCGACGACACCGGCCAGCTGCTCGCCAAGCGGCACATCACCGACGACGCGGCCGGCTACAAGATCCTGCTGGAGCTGCTCGCCGAGTACGGCGACACCGCCGAGAACCCGATCCCGGTCGCGATCGAGACCTCCCGCGGCCTGCTCGTCGCGGTCCTGCGGACCGGCACACGCAAGGTCTTCGCGATCAACCCGATGGTCGCCGCCCGCTACCGCGACCGGCACAGCGTCTCGCGCAAGAAGTCCGATCCCGGCGACGCCCTGGTCCTGGCCAACATCCTCCGCACCGACATGCACGCCCACCGGCCCCTGCCCGACGACTCCGACCTCGGCCGCGCGATCTCCGTCCTGGCCCGCGCCCAGCAGGACTCTCTGTGGAACCGGCAGCAGCTTGCCAACCAGCTGCGGTCCCTGCTGCGTGAGTACTACCCCGCCGCCCTGGCCGCCTTCGCCGCCTGGACCAACGGCCTGTGCCGGCCCGAGGCCCGTGAACTCCTCAAGACCGCACCGACCCCGGCCCGGGCCGCGCGGCTGACCCGCACCCAGATCCAGGCCGCGCTCAAGCGCGCCGGCCGCCAGCGCGGCATCGAAGCCGATGCCGACCGCCTCCGCGAGGTCTTCCGAGGCGAGTGGGCCCATCAGCCGCCGCTGGTCGAGGACGCGCTTGGCAAGCAGATGCTCGCCCTCCTCATCCAGCTGGACGCCGCCTGCACCGCAGCCGACCAGCTTGCCGAAGCCGTCGAAGATGCCTTCCCGCAGCACGCGGACGCCGAGATCCTGCTGAGCTTCCCCGGGCTCGGCATCCAGCTCGCCGCCCGGGTCCTGGCCGAGATCGGCGACGACCGCACCCGGTTCGCCGACGCCCGCGGCCTGAAGGCCTACGCCGGCTCCTCACCCATCACCCGGGCCTCCGGCAAGAAGTCCGCCATCACCAGACGCTGGGTGAAGAATGACCGGCTCAACCACGCCGGCTACCTCTGGGCCTTCGCCTCGCTCCGGGCCTCCACCGGGGCCAACGCCCACTACCGGCGCCGCCGCGAACAAGGCGACTGGCACGCTGCCGCCCAGCGCAACCTCTTCAATCGCATGATCGGCCAGCTCTACCACTGCCTCCAGCACCAGCGACGCTTCGATGAGAGTCTGGCCTTTCCGGTTTCACCCGGCGCGACAGAAGCCGCTGCTGCATAGATCAACCGACTGGGCCGCAGCTCACTCAGGGATGATCAGCCCGCGGTCACGCAGCTGAGGCAGACAGATCTTCAGGCAGGCCTCCACCGAGGCCGCATCAGTGCGCACGAGCAGGTCCTCATGGAAGGGGGCACCGTTCGCGACGAAGGTCCACGGCCTGACGCCATCACGCATGCGTTCCGCATCTGCCTTGAAGAGCACCGTGACGCCCTGCTCGGCCAACGCCTCCATCACGCGCACAACGTCGACCATCGTTCCCCCACCCGTTCGAATAGGCAGGTCACGCTACACGGGACAGGAGCACGCGACTTGACGACATAGCAACGTGAGGTGTCTGCCTGGCCGCACGCATCACCTCACCGCGAGCGAGAAGGAGATCCCGTTTTGGCGAAAGCCTCGACCGTCATAGGCGTGCTCACCGAGCCCCAGCTCGGGGCGGGGTTCTGTTCGTCGGTGTGTCGGCCCAGGCGGAGGTTGTCGGGGGCTGACCGATCGCGCTGAACTTTGACCAGGCCAGCGGCTGGGGCCGTATGTCAGTGCGCGGTGACTGAATACGCGGCGAGCGCGCGGTTGCCGCGCGGCTTGGCGATGGCACGGAGAACGTCGGCCTGACTCAGGACGAGCTGTCGCACCGGCTCGGGCAACGCGGCCAGACGCTCCTCCGTTCCGACCAGGTCGAGGCAAGCCGCGATTTCCCAGTCGCCGTCCTGAAGCTCTTCGGTATCGATCAACCTACTGTCGTCGGCCGTCCAGCCGGCCTCAGGCAGGAGCCGCAGCAGCCCCTCACGGGAGAAAGGCGTGCGGACGTTGCCCTCGCCATGCGACCCTGCGGCCTCGACCTGCCCCTGGATCAGCACCGCGAGGAAGTGCGCCAGTCGGTCGTCAGGTGCAGGCGTCAAGTCCCATTCGGTGAACCGTAGTCGCGGCGCCCATGGCCGCACCCGGGTCAGCGTGTCTCGTAGATGTCCGAGCGAGGCGAAGTACCAGGAGCAGTGGGCGAGCACCACGTGGTCGAAGGTATTTTCGGGGAAGTCGACTGAGGGGTCGAGGACGTCGGTGTCGAAACGGAAGTCGATGCGCGGCCCGAGAGGGCCCGCCGTGAGTCGGGCTGCCGATTCTCCAAGTGTGACCGGCGCCCCGTAGGAGGGGTCGGCCACGTCAATGGCCACGACGTGTCCTTCAGGTCCGACCGCCTCTGCAAGGACGGCGGTCATGTCCCCTTGACCGCAGCCCAGTTCGAGGACCGTTGAGCCTGGTGCGATGTGCCAGCTCGCCACGAGGGCGACGCGGTGGCGAGTCTGGGACAGCTGGATGTCCGGGCTGTGATCGGCGGCGGCCATGCCGGCCGCGAGAGAGGAGGCCTTGGCGCGGAGATCGGAGTGATTCACAAAGTCCTTGGTGATAGTCGACGGATCGGTGCGCGCCGATGGTATGAGACGCGCGGCAGTGACACCTCCGACTTTCTGGGCTGAGTTCGGTGTACGCGGTCGCGACTGGAGCCGACGGCGTGTGATCCGAAGGAAACGGTCCAGTCCCCCACAGCACGTCGTTCGCGCCGCGTAAAAGGCTTCGCTCTTGGGGTCAGGGCCGCGATGGACACTCCAGGATCCGGCCGTCGACGGTCCCGATGAGCAAGTGCCCTTGAGGTGCCACAGCGAGGGACAGCGCTGTGGTGGGCACTCCTTCGATCTCGAGCTCGGTGTTCCATCGCACCGAGCCGTCCTCGGCGTCCAGCGCTGTCAGAGCGCCGGAGTTGTCGGCCACGTAGACGGTGTCCCCGTCTGTGTCGAGGGCGGTGGCGGGGCGATCGGCGCGGTGCTGCCACTGCACCGAGCCGTTCAGGGATCGCCGCACTGTGTAGGCCCCACCAGGTTGGAGCCCTTGGCTGTGGTGGACAGCACCGGCATAGACCAAGGACTGTCCGATTTCGACTGCGGGACCTCCGAAATGGTGCTCTGCCGGTACCCAAGAGTGCGGAAAGAGCGGCCGCAATGTCCCATCGGCACCCAGGGCGGTGACCCATTTTTCCCTATGCGGCTTGTCCGGGTCAGTGCCGACCAGGACGTACGGGCGGCTCGCGCGACGGACGGCAAACGAGTGATTGAACAGGTCGAAGTGGCCGACCTCAGGACCGTTCACCGGACCGTCCAGGTCGAACATCACCAGGCGTTCGGGATGCTTGCGGCGGCCGTTCACCGGCCTCAGGATCATCCTCTGGCCGCCTGCGACGAGAACGGTGAACCCGCCCGGGCTCAGGGTCTCCAGCACCTGCCCTGTGTCGACGGCGATCCGAGCGACTCGGGGGGCGGACGTCTCCCAGCGCCTTCCCTTGCGGCGACTGCGGCGTTCGGCGTTGGTCCAGACCGATGCGCCGTCGGAGGCCAGAACCAGCTGCCGGCCGCCTTCCTCGTCCTCGACCGCCCATTGCAGGTCTCCTGACGGCAGCCACGACTCCGCCAGGATTCCGTCCAGAGCAGCCAGCACGCGGCCGTCCTCCGTACCTTCGACAGCCCACACGCGCCGGCGCACGGACCACTGCCGGCCGGCCGAGGCCGCGAGGTCCGCGAGGATTCGGCGGGCCTCCGTGCTGTGATCCGGCTGGACGGCCGATTCCGCGGGGGCGGCCAGCTCCTCGGCACCGATCGTCCCCTGCCCGACGGCACCCCAGTCCGAGCGCGCCACAACGACCGCGTGCCCCTGCTGATGCGCCTGCGGATTCTCCCAGTCGTCACACGGCGCCAAGACCAGACGAAGTGCCGTCTCGCTGCGCCATTCCGCGCTGATGACCTGCCGCGGGTACGGCAGGGCGGACACCACGTCGCCGGAGTCCAGGTGGATCAGCAGCAGCTCGCCTTCGAACGAGTAGCCGCCGTCGTAGCGCCCCGTGCCCACGGCCAACAGGGGAAGAACCGGGTGGAAGGCGAGAGACCGAACGGGGTACCAGGACCGCACCAGGCGCCGGCACCGCAGCCCGTCCTGCTCATAGACACCAATCCGATGCCCCGTCCATCGGGAGTCCGCGGTCCCACTGCCACTCCACTGGACATGCCCGAGGTCCCCACCCACAGCGACCGTCCGCGAGCACTCGTCAACGACGGCCAGAGCGGGTTCTCCGATCTCGGCGAAAGGGCCGTCGCCGAACACGCGTCGGACTATCGGCACGAGGGTCATACAGGTTTCCTCCCAGGGCGGCACATGAACGACCGCCGTCCCGGGCGCGGCACGGCGGCAGCTCATGATCCCGTCGGGCGGCGGGGCACACCAATCGATTTCATCCGGGCAAAGCGCTGACCGTACAGCCCGTACCCATCCGGGTGAGCGTGACGAGCTGACGGCATCGGAATCCCCCGTCCCGCGAGACACCCCGTTCGCGAAGAACACGGATACGTCCAGTTCCAGCGGCTACGGCCGCTCGTCAATGACCCGCTGGCTCCCGCCTTCCGGCATGCCCGCGAACAGCACGAGCTCGACCGCGTGGAACGCATCGGCACCGTCCACGACCACACCGGAGAACCCCACGATGGCCCCTGGCCGCGACGCCGAACACGACGCCATTACCGCAGCGATCCAGCAGCTATTTGATGACCGTCTGACCCGGTCTACTGGGACGCTCGCCACGCTGCAACTCACCGCCCAGGCAGGCGTCAAGCGCTGGGCCTCGCGCACAAGCACATTGACCTGAAAGAAGAATTCACCAGCCGAAAGTCCGAGGCGAACGGCATCCCGCCTGCGTTGCAGCATCTGCACGCTCGCGCAGTAGAAGCCGAAGCCGCCGCCCATGGCCTGCGGGAGAACAACGACCGGCTCCGCGAGTAGATCGCGGTCTATGCCCAGGTCATCCACGAACTCCGCACCGAGCTGGCCGGCGCACCGACACCAGCACCCAGCGCAGCCCCCGCCCGGACTCTGCCCATCAGCGCCCCCTGATGCGCGAGGCTCCCGGGGCCCTGTCAGGGACCTTCTGCGCTCTCGCGGGGGTCGGTGGCTGTGATCTGCTCGACGAAGCGCCGTACCTGTTCCTCGACGGGCTCCTGCGCAGAAACGGACATAACGTGACAGCGGTACGTACCGCTTCCGTCGAACTGACCGGCGACGAAGGGCATAACTACTGCAGCAGACTCTCCCCGCTCTTGAATACGGATGCCGTGCACGAACGGCTGGCAGTCCCACCGCTTGTACCAGTCGGTGGCGGCGATCCGGTGGGCCAGTAGACGGGCCGCCGTGTCCACGGACTCCTCCCAGCTGTGGTCAGCTACGACCCGAGCCAGTTCGGCGTCGTACTGCGCGGCGTCGAAGCGGACCTCAGGAGGGATGGGGACACGGATGTCGTTGGTGTTCTCCCAGCTCACCCACTCGACGTGATCACCACGACGCTGGATGGTGACGAACACTCCCCCGCAGCAACCGGTGTCGCAGTCATTGTTCGACAGTTCGACACGGCGAGGTTCACGAGCGGCCCACAGCGGCCACGTCTCCGGTGAACCGAGCCACTTCTGCTGGTAGCAGCTTGAATCGCCGTCCGGATGTATTTCCTCCAGCACGTCCCGGCCGTCGATCAAAGGACGTAGGGCCGCCTCCTTCATGATCGCCTGCGGATGCGGAAGGACAGGACGGAGAGCAAGGACGCTCACCGGCGCAAAATGCTCCATGCCGCCCATGATCCCCGCTCGGAAGCACAAGAGGAGATTCCCGTCAGGGGCCTTGGCCCCACCTTGCCCGATGTGGGTCCAGCCCTGTCCGGCCTGTCCAAGCGGGTACGTGGCACCGTTCTCAGCCCGGCCGGCAGGCCGGCGCAGCTTGCCAAGGTGGACCTGTCTACCTTGGCCGAGTGATAGATGCGGGGAATTTTCGAGTCGGCGACGTGCTGTCGGTCGCCTGTCCCTTCACACCGGCCAGAGTCGAGCGGGAAGTGACGTGGGACTGCATTTCGGTGCGGTGGCCCTGGTGGGACATCGACACAGGCAGTGACTTCATACGCTGGAACGGGATCATGGCCTTGGGCGTGGACACCGGCGGGCAGGCATCTGGCCCAGAGCTGGAGCTGTTTCGGACGGAGCCGCCGCCCGCGCAGCTTGAGGCGGGTGACATCTGCCGCGTCGGGGTGCCACCGACCGTCATGCACGTGACGGCAGTCGACCACCACGACCCTCCGCTCGAGACGGGCTGGCTGCCGCGTCCGCATCTGACTGTAAGCGTGCTGCCCCGTGGCGTGTCCTATCGCGAGTTCCCGGACGACAGTCATCTCAACGGCACCGGGTACGGTCTCCACCCTGGCACTGGCATCCCCTTCACCTTCGACCTGCTGATGCGCCCCTACGCGTTTCTCGAGCTGGGCGACGAGATCGCAGACGCCGCCGGTCGGGCATGGCGGTTCGGCGGGGCCTGGGACTGGACTCCCTTCGACCAAGAAGCTGTCGAGGCAGGCCCCGAGTGGCCGCTCGCCCTGCTTACCCGAGCAGGAACACCCCGTACCGCCGATGACGCGCAGGCAGTGGCGACAAGCACGGCGAGCGGCTCACACCACAAGACGGTCCAGGGCTGGATGACACTCACCAACGCCTCGCCTACACCCTGACCCGCCGGGCCTTCACCGAAGCGCCGCGAACCATGCCTGCGGATAAGCGATGAGCCCTCGAGAGGAAACTGTTAAATTTTCAACAACTTCTCCAGGAACGATTCTAAGCGCGCACGCCTTTCTCCGCACCGAGGGCTACCAGAGCGAAAACGGCCAGACAGCGACGAGACCAGCACGAGGACACCGTGTGCCCGCACCCTCCTCAAAGGCCACAGGCCGTGGCCTTTGAGCATCCGCTGACAATCCTGGAATGCGAGTCGGAGTACGCATCGCCGACCCGGCATCGCCATCAACCTCTCCCCCACCGCAGACCGAAGGGAGCGCCAGGCTGACAACGACGAGACTGTATGGCCGCGTACGTCGACGCGGCTGGCTTGAGTGACCTTCGAGCACCACCATCACGGCGGCCGACGAGCCTGGCTCATCCTGCATCGGTGCCCTGGTCGAGTGCCGCCAGCCCCTCGCTCCAGCGGGCGCGACGTTCCGTCTCCTGCTGGTCCCACCACGGCGTGCCGCGCTCCCCCAGGGCGACCTTCGCCGTATGCACCCTGACCCGGGCGACGCGTTCGGCCTCCGCGTCCTGGGCACGCCGAGCAGTGGCCACGGCACGGCGCGCGGCCATCAGGTGGGAACGCAGCCGTGCAGCGATGTCCGGGGGAACATCGGGATCCGTGGCCCGCCAGCGTCTGCCGTTGACGATCACGTACCGGCCGTCAGGGCTGCGGGCCGGCCGCCGTGCATCAGCCGTCACCTGTCCGAGTCTGGCAGACGGACGACGCCGCGTGGTTGAGGCCGGTGGGCTGAGGCGCGACGCGCGTCAGAGCTGGCATGCGTCCTCAGCCGCGTGATGCAGCACCATGGAGGTATGCGTTCCCGGCCTGTGCTCGTCTACGACGGAGATTGCGGCTTCTGTACGACGTCGGCGAATTTCGCCGAACGGCGTGTACGACCCCGCTGCCACGTCGTCCCGTGGCAGTTCGCGGATCTCGACGCACTCGGCGTGACTCAGGAGCGTGCCGAGTACGAGGTGTTGTGGGTGACGCCAAGCGGAGCGGTGGACGGCGGTGCCCAGGCCGTCGCGAAGGCTCTCCTGAGCGCGGGCGGGGCCTGGGCACCGCTGGGCGCGGTGCTTCTGCTGCCTGGCATACGACGGGTGGCCCGAGGCGTCTACCGGCTCGTCGCCGCCCACCGCCACCGACTGCCGGGAGGAACACCAGCCTGCGCCATACCCCGCCGCCCTCGATGACCTGAACCGCGAGACACCGAACAGTTCACCCGCTCTCCGTCGCTACGGTCGGCGATGTCGAGTCGAACCGCGCACCGACCGAAAGCGGGAATGACCGTCGAGCGAGACGGAGACTCGTCGAAGGACTTCTGCCTCAGGACACAGGGCGTTGGCTTTGTTGATGAGAACGGGTTCTGGCACAAGTTCTGTGGTGTCGAGTCGGATCTCGGTGTCCGAGGTCGGAGCACGCCGGGAACCAGCAGGTCAGAAGCCTGTCACAAGGCAGGCAGAAGCCCGATCGGTGTAGCTCCACAGAAGTTGTGCCAGAACCTGAGAACGGACAGCAGATGTTCATCACTTCGGGGGGCACCTGCTTCCAGCTCTGTTCGATGCTCATGGCCGAGGCAGGAGAGCTCCGGAGCGAGGCAGCCACGATGGGGTGTCAGCCCCTTCTGTCAGCATGCCGCTGTGACAGACACACGTGATCAACGTCCCGGCGAAGCCACTCTCGACTTCCTGCGCTCCGCGTTTCCACCGGAATGGCGCGAGCCGGCGCTCGGGCATGAAGCCGTCGCGGACTGGGAGCAAGAGAACGGTGTGGTCCTCCCCGAGCCGTACAGGACGTTCATCGCGGAAATCAGCAACGGGTCCAGCCTCGGACCCGCCGGCGACGGCGGTCTCCAGCCGCTCGGCCGGCTGCCCGAGGGATGGCCCGACCTCGGCCCGCGGCAGCCAGGAGAACCGTTCCCCCTGGAAGCAGCCTGGCCCTGGGAGGACGACGAGAGCGTTGACCCCGAAGATCCCCGGATCGACGCCGCATTCAACAAGGGGTCGATCGTTCTCGGGTCCGAGGACGGGCAGTCGTTCTGGCTCCTGCTGACCACCGGCCCCCGCCGCGGCGAGGTGTGGATGATCGCCGATGTCGGCGCCGCCCCGACGCCCGGCGATCAGACATGGGGCTTCGAGGAGTGGGTGCGGCACTGGCACACCGGCAACGACTGGTGGGACTGAACGCCCCGTACTGACCGGCTGCAGGTCACGGGCTGTTCGAATCTCGGGTGCCTCCCGAAGTGGGGTTCTGGCACAACTTCTGTGGAGCTACACCGACCGGGCTTCTGCCTGCCTTGTGACAGGCTTCTGACCTGCTGGTTCCCGGCGTGCTCCGACCTCGGACACCGAGATCCGACTCGACACCACAGAACTTGTGCCAGAACCCGAAGTAGTGAACATTCGCTGTCCGTACTCATAGACAAAGCCACGCCCCGGTATCCACGTCGGGGGCTGACAACCCCCGCCACACGCCACCCCGTGCGAGGTGCCGAGGCGGAGACCGAAAGCCATGCCAGACCATGGCCCCCACGCCGAACCGCCTCAGAACTGCTCCGGGAGGACCTCCACGCCGGCCGCGAGCATCGCGGCGGTGACCCGCCGGGCCACGGCCTCGTCGCAGATCAGCAGCATGGTCTGCGGATCACCCCGGCGGCAGGGCAGGTGACCGCCGCCGGCCTCCAGCAACTGCCACTGGTCGCGTTCCGTGGTCCACAGCGGCTCGAGTTCGACCAAGGCGCGCTCGACCTCGGCCGCCTCGGCCGCAGCCCGGGCACGGCGGCCGGCCGGCGCAGTCGGCGGGGTGGCGTGCAGGGCGACGCCAGTCAGGTAGCCATGCCCGCCAGCGGGCCGGATCTCCAGCTCTGGAGGCCACTGGTCGCCGAGGGCCTCCAGCACCTCGGCGGCCGGGTAGCCGAACAGATCGACGTCTCCGAGGACGACGGGTGTGCCGCCCGGGACGCCCGCCGCCGAACCGCCGCGACTCAGCACGACGGAGCGCAGTGGCAGTTCGCCGGGCCTGGCCGCGACCCGGTCCACCCCGTCCGCGTGGGCGGCCACTTCGACGTCACCCCAGCGGGCGGTGCGGATCCAGGGGGCTTCCGGCAGCGGCCGGACGCGACCGAGCCCCGCCAGGACCTCGGCGGCCGCCCGCTCGTCCGCCCCGAAGCGGAGGGTGCCCGTGTCGCCGGGCAGGGCGACCCCGACACCAGGCAGCAACTCGAACATCGGCCGATCGTGCACCAGGGCCCGGCGAGGCCGCAAGCGCCGGCGCGCAAGTCACGACGGATCGCCGCGTACAGAATGACCTTGGACTTCGGCAGCACCCGGGCCCCTCGTCGTGCAGAGCACACGCACGGTCCGAGGCAAGCACCCTGCACTTCGCGGGCGAAGTCCCACTGGTGACCGCCGACTGGGAGTTCACCGAGGCCGCCCCCGACCGCGACGGACGCGTCTACGCCCTCTGAGCTGTCCGGGAACACCGGGCGGCTCCCGCTCCACCCCGTGGGGACCCTGTGCCCGACACCGGTACCCCGCCCGGCATCATCCTGAGCGAGCGCCACGTCCGCGCCCTCATCCGCCCCGACACCTGGTACAGCCTCAGCGGCGCCCATCTCACCGGCGGCGCCGTCGCTGCCCCGCCCCCCTTCCATCACCGAGATTCTTGCGGAGGCCGGCTGATGGATACCAAACACTGCGCAGCCGTCGCCTGGGCCCACTGACCGTGCCCCTCCAAAAAGGGTCGGTGCCCCGCATCCATGCGGGGCACCGACCCTTTCTGCGTTCGCAGGTGGGGCCGGCCTGGCCCTTCTGCCAAAACCCGGTTTTGAACGGCTCGACCATCAAGCCGCCCCCTTCGAGGAGCAGCAACCCGTGACCCGTCTCATCGAAGTTTGACGAGTCTCACCGAAGTTTGACCGCCGCTTGGGGGTTAAGGAACATCCGTGCCAGGTCATGCCGCGCAGGGTGAAACGGTCGCTGGTGACTGTTGGCCTGGGCTGATCTCGGGACGACCTCAGGTCAGAGCCCTGTTCCGTGCCCGTAACCGACACCCCCTGGGCTGCCCAGATGATCACTACCTTCTCCGACGCCTTCCTGGACGCCGCCGAGTACCACGCGGCGTGGGGCGCCCAGCAGCTCGAACTGATCAACCAGGCCGTCTCGGGCGGTCCGTGGACCGCGGACCTCGACGAGTGCCGCTACGAGTCCGGCGGCCGGACCCTGCGGGTCGGGCTGTTGGGCAGCTACGACACGCACGAGCAGACCTGGCTGTGGGGCTGGGCCAACCCTGGGCTGCGCGGCAGCGCAGTGGTCGCGGCCAGTGAGCAGATCGCCGAGTTCGGCCGCCGACACGGCGTCGCCGAGCTGGTCCAGGAGGGCGTGGACCTGGCTGGCTTCGCCGATCCGCGCCGTGCCGCGGAGGCACTGGCCTTCCTCGGCGCGGCGGTGCTCGGTGCACCCGGCTACCTTGGCCAGGAGGCCGGCCCCGGGAGCCGGGTCTATTTCGTGCCGCAGGACCCGCAGCTCCGGCCGGCAGGGTTCGACCCGGTCACCATGCCGCGCCACCTGCTCACCGGTGCGCAGCTCTTCGCCCGCTCGCCGCGGCGGGTGGTCGAAGGCTGGTTCGCCCTGCACGGAATCCTGACACGAGAGGAAGCCGACCGGACTACCGCGCAGCTGCCCGGCGGCGGCACGGCGGTGGTCTCCTTCGACGAACTCGGCCGGATATCGGGCGTCGACGTTGGACCGCTCTCAGCCTGATCGCGGCATCGGCGGCCACGACTTGCGGCAACGTGGTCGGGCCGGCGGCTGGTGTACTCCGCGCAGTCCGGCTTCCCCACCGCCGAGCGTGTCACGGGGCGCCGCTGCCCCGGCTGCCAGACGACCCGGCCCGAGCAGTAGACGGAGGCGATGCGAAGCCACTGCGGCGACGCATGACGATGCCGTGCGAATACTGCGCCACGACCGCAGGAATACTCCCGACCTCGAAATCCTGGAGTCGACTCCACCGTCCTTGAACATGCACCAACGCATCCCTCCCCGACATGTCGGAGCCTCCGCCCTATAGGGCGGAGGCTCCGACATTGCTTGCCTACTTCTCTTCAAGCAGCCCTGCAGCGACCTGCTGAAGGATCTCCGCTAGCGAGGTGCGTGCAGGCCGCTCAAGGTTTGCCCGCAGGTCTGCCACGACAGCTCCTACTCCCGTGCTGCGCTTGAAGTAGTGCTGGATGAAGGCGCTCCGTTGTCCTGGAGCCAAGCCATCGAAGGCCAGATCCATCAGGGCGACGCCGTCGTGCAGTGGGAGCTTCGGAACAGCCTGGGTGTACGGAACGGACGTGTTCTGCAGCGCCGCTGGCCTCTCCAGCACCGTGGTCTCTGTGTCTGCGGCTCCCCCGTTCGGCGAAGACAGTTCGGTTACAGGGTCCGAGACAGATTCCTGCGCCGGTGAGGTAATCGGCACTTCCGTCGCGCTCCTGGGCGCGGGTACCTCGTCTGTGAGGGGCCTGCGCTCGCTGGGGTCCGGGTTATCACGGCGTGATAGCCCGGAGTCGGCTTCGTCTGAGGCACCGCTCTCTGCTGAGGCTGTCATTTCCTGGGGGACGGAGGGGTTATCACGGCGTGATAGGTCGCGCTTGGCGGCGGCCTTCTGCTCTGCGGCTTTCGCTCGGGCGTCGGCCTTGGCTCGCTGTTCCTCGGGGGTCAGCTTGGAGAGGTTGCGGACGTGCTCGATCGTCCGGCGTCCTTCTACGAGGTCTGCTTGGAGCTCGAGATCGAGGTCGAGGATCGAGAGCTTGGAGGAGATGGTCGATTGGCCGATGCCGAGGCGCTTGGCGGCCTTGTTCTGTGAGCCGTAGAACTTGACGAGCTTCTTCAACGCGTGGGCCTGCTCGATGGGGTTCATGTCGTCGCGGTGGACGTTGGCTACGAACGCGGCTTCGAGGAGGGCTTCGTCGGTGGCGACGAGGTTGTTGTTGACGCTGACCCGAATGGTGGTGGCTCCGGCGAGTCGCGCGGCTTCGAGTCGGCGGTGGCCGTCGACGACGATGTACCGGGCGCCCTCATCGATTTCACCGGCTCGTTCGGGCCGTTCCGCCAGGTAGGAGTCGAGGGTGGCGATGGTGATGGAGTTGACGAGGCCGATCTCGCGGATGCTGTCGGCTAGTCCCTCGAGGTCACGGAGTTCTTCTCGTGGATTGTCGGGGTTCTGGCTGATGAGGTCGAGCGAGAGCTCAGTGGGGTCCGGGACGCCTTCCGTGGGTGCGGTTGTGGCGGCGCCGATCGCCGCGCGTCGGGCGCTGATGGGGCGGGCCTGTGCGAAGGACGTGCCAGCGCCGAGGTTCTTGGCCTTGCTCACTTGCTGATCTCCCGGGCGAGGGCTCGGAGGGCGACGGACTGCTCGCACCGGGGTGCGTAGGCGAGGAGGGGGCGCTTGGCGCGGACGGCTTCCTTCTGCTCCTTGAGGTCTCCGATGACGCCGACGACGCGGGGATCCTTTATGTCCATCCAGGACTGGAGGGAGGAAGTGGCGATGTATCCACGGCGGGCGTCGTAGTGGTTGACGACGAGGCCGAGATAGTCGATGTCGAGGGCGAGGTCGCCTCGCATGTCTTCAATTTGGGAGGTGAGCAGACCGTAGGCGTCGGCGCTGCTGTCTTCGGCCTGGACGACGATGAGGACGCCGGAGTTGCCGGTTTCCTCGTTGTCGCGGCGGCGTCCGTAGTAGGAGGCGGCGTCCATGCTGAGGCCGAGGCTCGGGGGGCAGTCGATGAGGATGACGTCGTAGTCGGCTTCGACTGCGCGCAGGGCTCGTTCGAGGGCGGCTTCGCGGGCGCGGACGGAGGCGAGGCGAACATCGAGGAGGAAGGCGTCAGTGCAGGCGGGCAGGAGGTGGAGCCGGTCGCCGAAGCGGTCCTCGTCCACGGCGACAATGAGGTCGGCCAGCTCGCCCTTGGCTTCGCCGGCCATGTGGTTGGTGAGAGAGTCCCCGTTCATGGGGAGCGGCTCGTGGCCGAGCTGCTTGGTGAGATGGCCCTGGGGGTCGAAGTCGACGAGGAGGACGCGCTGCCCGAGACCGGGAAGGTCTTCCAGGGCGAGCGGGTCATCGGGGCGGTCGTCGCCTTCGAGTAGCGCGGCGAAGTGCTTGGAGACGCGTACGGCGACGAGAGCGGCGGGGTCTTCTGCGAGGGCTTCGCCGAGGCCAGCGGTCATGGCGGTCTTACCGACGCCACCTTTCTGGTTGCAGACGACAATGCGTCGAACCGTGGCGGGGCGCTTGACCTCGGGCACGGGATTGCTGTCGAGCCAAAGGGTGACGGCCTGGGCGATGCCCTGGGTGAGGGAGACTCCGCGGTCTTTGCAGTCATCGCGGAAGCCGTCCCACAGCCCGGGGGGAAGGAAGGTGGCGTAGGTCTCCGCGCCAGCGGTGTCGACGGAAGTGGGGTTCGAGGCCAGGCCGCGCCAGGCGGTGATTCCGGCTTCGACTGCGTTCTGCATGTCGAGGCCGTGGAGAGCGGCACGGACCTTCAGGTCCTGCCGGAGGGTGCTGGTGAGTTTGGTGACGACCTTCTCCCGGTCGCCGCCCGTGTCAGGTGACGTCATGGACGTCACTCTACTAACGACTTAGATCAACTTCAGCCATCGACACGTTAGCAAGGTTACGAATCCTCAGCGGGTTATCACGCCGTGATAACCCACCAGCCGCCTGAGGCGGGTCGTTGACCTATCACGCCGTGATAACTCCCCCATCGGTCTGGCCGATACCTCCCTCTTCGTTTGCTGTGCTCCTTCTTGTGGGAGCGGGAGGTTGTCTTAGGGGCCCAGTTCAGGTACTTCGCCCAACCCAGGCCGGGTGCCTAAGAGTTATTTCGCAATGATCTTTGAGTCGCGAGCGGCGGGGTGGTCTCGATGGGCGCGGTCGTCGCTATCCGGTCAGGACAAGGCTGCGCATGGGGCAATGCCGAGCATGGCATGGTGAACGCCTTTGTCCTCGAGGTAGCAGTCTTGAAGGATCTTCGGCTGCTGTCCGATGGGCCCGTGAGCCTTGCCAGCGACTCATACCAGGATCCGGATGAACGCTTGAACACAAGGAGCACGCCATGGGCACCCTGGAAGCCGGACCGCGTCGTGTTCTGACACGTTCCTTGAAGGGCCGCCGCTATCCGCCGGCTGGATCGACTACGTCGACCCGGCCCCGGTACGTACGCTGGAGATGTTGGCGTGGGGTGGTGCCCGGCCGGGGAAGCACTGCCGGACCCTGATGTACCTATGGACGACGTTCTCGCCCTTCGACCCCAGGACCGCAGCCGTCGGCCGTGTCCCATCCGTTGGAAGACGCAGACATCGGGAAGCTGATCACCGTGGCTAACCTGCTGGAGAAGGCGGCCCGAACGGTCAGCGCTCCGGCAGTGGGACGGGCGAGCGTCAAGTTCCCAGAACTGACCGACTCCCTCATCACCAAGCTCCGCGCTAACGGCGAGGCCGTAGGACGCGCGCTCGGTTCTCAGGGGCAGTAGCAGGCATCCAGAAGGGCCCGGACCATTTCGTTCCGAGGCCTTCTGCATCCCATGTCGTGGGGGGGGGGGGGGGGGGGGGGGGGGGGGGGGGGGGGCCGGCCGGGGGGGGGGGGGGGCGGCGGGGGGGGGGCGGGCGGGGGGGGGCGGCGGGGCCCGGCGGGGGGGGGGCCCCCCCCCCCCGCCCCGCCCCCCCCCCCCCCGCCCGGCCCCCCCCGGGCGCCCCCCCCCCCCCCCCCCCCCCCCCCCCCCCCCCCCCCCCCCCCCCCCCCCCCCACGACTGCAGTTAAGGGCTGCGCCGCAGTGCCGGAAGGAGTTCCCACAAGGGAGCTGAGCCTGCCGCCCACGCGTCCAGGAGGTTGCCGGTTCACCAGGTGAAGCCGCTGGCTTCAGGCGAACTTCACCGCGGGCGCGGTGATCCTGCCGTTGGTGACGAGGACGACGACATCGCCTCCGTGCACGGGATGGCCGGTTCCGTTGAGGACGTGCAGCTCCGGCGTGCCGACTGCTGCCCCGGCCGCTCCGTCTCGGCGGTGTTTGCACTGGATGACCCATCGCTAGCCAGCGGGATCGGTGTCCTTGACGTCGGCGCCGTTGTCGCCGGCGCCGCCCACCCGGACCGCGTCGCGAGCGCCGTCGCGGCGCATTAGATCCCGTACGGCTTCTTCGAATTCGGTGTGGCGCAGGCTATCCATGAAGCGGATGTCCCAACCCTCCGAACAGGAGCGCCGCGTGGCCCAGACAGAGGACCTGCGCCGTCCGGCCTTCATGAGAAGCAGGATCAGCCCTCCGGCGACCAGGACCGCAACGGCGATCGTGGCGATGCTGAGGCCGTGGCGTTCAAGTCCCTGTCGGGCCTGGGGGAAAAGGATGGTCGTGAGCGAGGCCGTCACCAGGAACGCCGCCGGCATCCACGCCCTGCGCTCGTCGTCGGCGGTGCGCGGGCCGACGTCCTCGTCCTGAGCGTCGTGGAGCAGCGGTGCGGGGGAGTACCGACGTCCGGTTATGGCTGGCCTTCCTGAAGCAGGGCACGGTGCCCGGCCCCCGGAAAGCCGGCGGGCGGGCGGCCGTCTCCCACCGGATGGTGGGAATCTCCACCTAGCCTCCTTACAGCGGCTTGCTCACTGCCCGAAGGGACGGAGACAAGGGCTTGCCCACGGGGAGCCCTGTGCGCTCGGCCGTCATCGGATCCGCGAGCGCGGCTGTTCTCACCACTGCGACGGAGCGTTTCAGCTGGCGCCATCCGTCAGACCGAGCGCTCAACCTTGAGTCGCGCTCACCGACCACGAAAAGCCCTTCGCGCACGCCACCTGGTCTGTGCATGATTCCCAGCGTGCATGTAGACGGGGATCATGGCGGTCAGGGACGGTACTCACTGACGGACACGGGAAGCGGCCACGTCTGGGGCGTCTGCACCGAGGTAGAGGGGTTCTTCCGGGAAACCCTCCGCGGGACGTACGAACTGTTCGGCTGGGTTCCGGACGGAGCCGAGGTGCGCGGCTGGGTCGGCAGCCGGGTGTGGCTGGTGCCGGAGGACAGGACGCTCGACGCTTGGCTGCTGGAGGACGCGGAGAGCCTCGGACAGCGCCCGGGAACGGACAGTCTCGTGCTCACCGGTCTGGACGACTACGAGGGTCTGCCCGAAGGGCACCGGGGGCCTGTCCGACTGCACGACGGGTACCGGTGGCTGGGTTCGTGCCGGGAGTTCGCCCGCGTCCTGCCGCCCGAGCACGTAGATCCTCCACTCGTCCTGCGGGGGCTCGCCCCGAGCGATCGGCTACGGCAGGCACTGGCTACGGGCACCCGGCGCACGCTGGACCTGGAGGAGGTATGCCTGGAGATACGGAACGACCGGGGCGAACCGCTCACCGACCGGCTGCTGCGCCCCCAAGTCCGTACCTGGCAGCCGTCCTCCCTCGGGCCAGACCTGATTGATCTGGAACTCGACGGACACCTCACACCCGTACCGGGATACGCCCGGCCCGTCTGGGACCGCTGGCTTGCCGGCCCGCCGGACGCCCCCGGCGCCTGGGCTGCGCTCGATACCCGTCGGCGTGGGGCCTGGCTCGATCTCGTCCGGGAACGGGGCTGTCGGCTCAAGCCCCAGGACCGGCAGGCCGGGCACGTGTACGAGCTGGACGGCCGGCACATCACGGACGAACCGGGCCTCTATCTGGCACTCGGCGAGGCCGTCAACGGGCCGGGCGGTTACTTCGGCGGCTGCCTGGACGCCCTCGTGGACTGTCTGCGCGGCAATTTCGGCTACGCCGCCCCCGGAACCCTGGTCTGGCGGGATGCTGCGACTGCACGCCAGCACCTGTCCCGCGCCCTGGCGCCGGGGGGTGAGCAATACGACCTGGTCGCCCTGGTGGTCGAAGCCCTGATCGAGGGCGGGATGCACGTGACCCTCACGTGAATCGGCCGGGCTGCTGCAGGAGTGACTCGAGGAAGCTGCCGGTCCGTCAGGCTATGTACGCGCCTGATGCGGGAGCTCAGCCGGGCGCCGATGCCGACAAAGGGTTCAGCCAGCGGCGGAGAGCCTGTGCCACCAGTGGCCGCACCCGTTCGAGCAGTAGCGTTCGCGGCGGCGTCCGTCGGCGATCGCGAGCACCGCGACCAGCAGCCGGAACGCCTTCCGGCGTTCGTCGCGAGGAGTGAGAGAGGCTATCTTCCCCAGCTGATCGTTGATCCGACCACGTGTGATCAGCACCGCTGGCGTGTGCGTCGGGCGCAGGCTGGCACGGCGGATGCCCTCCGGCCCGTCCTCAGCGATGGCGCGTGCCTGGACACAATGGTGGCGCAGAAACAGCAGGACCTCGGACTGCTCCTCTGGGTCGAGTGCGTCAAACCATGCGATGCCCTGCGCCATCGGGCGGAGCCCCTGGGCAAGTTCGTTGAGTATGACGTCGCGTTCGGTCATGCCTGTCTCCCGCCGGGAAAGTGGTGCTTCACCGCGGAGCCGAGGTCAGTAGAACCAGGCGACGAGTCGCACATGGTCCGCTCCATGGAGTTCGCTGAGTGTCCGCATCACGCTCCAGACCGGCCCCCAGTCGCTTCCGTCACCGGCGACCGATTCTCGGCTTCGCCTGCCGGAGCTGTCTGTTTCCTGCCAGTCGGTCGAGGCGAGCTCGGCCCACGTGATCCACGTCGTGCCGTGTGTGTCAGGAGATCCGTCGTACGCGGCGTACTCGGTCCGGAGCCCCTCGGACGCGTCGCTCGGAAAGCCGCGGCTTTCGGCCAGCGGGCGGAAGCCGAAGTAGTTCCGGATACCGAAGAGGCAGGCGAGGGAGTCGTAGGCGTTGCCGTTGTTAAGTAGAAAGAGGTCGATGGCGGCGTGCCATACGGAGTCCTCGTCGTCGGGGCCCCAGAGGCGGGCACCCGGCCGGCACTCGATCATCCCGCTGACTTCGGTAGACATGCAGGCATGCTGCCCGCTCGGTGCGTGAATCGGCACCTGCTTTTCCTCGAGCCCGCCTCTTTCCCGGAAGGCCCCGCAGGTGAGAGGCCAACTCACTGCCCTGCCCGCCGACTCAAACACATGGTTCTGCCAAGCCGACGACTCGGTCGCCAGGTGAAGCGCTCAGCCTCAGCCGCGCCGAGACACTCGTTTGCCGCAACCGACCGCCTGCCCGAGGGCTCGAAACGCCGTGAGAGGCCGCGTGCGGGCTTCCCGGGCGACTGCAGGTCGCTTCATACCGGGCGTGCCGAGTTCGTCGCCTGGAGGGCCTGTTTTTGGTGTCGCTTTTCGGTCCTGATTGGCGAATTGCCGGATTAGGAGTTGCGGTGAGGTCAGCTTGCTTGCGCGTGGACCAGTACGAGGACCTCCACGACAAGGTCATGGCGTACGGCGCCACAATCCGCGGCACCCTCAACTGTGATCTCCACGATCACTCATCCGGGGTGTGCGTTGTCTGGTGTGGCACCAGACTGCAGGGCACACCCCTCCGCCACGGTTCCCAGGAGAAGGTCGCGGAGCGCATCGGCAAGTCGCAGATGTACGTCTCCAACCGCCTGGCTCTGCTCAACCTGCCGCCCGAGCTCCAAGATGCCGTCGACACCAAGCAACTCAAGGTGAAGACTGCCGAGGAGATCGTCAAGATCCAGGACCCGGAACAGCAGAAGGCCGTTGCTGCCGAGGAGCTGCGCAAGGCCCAGGCGCCAAAGGTCCCGCGGAAGTGCGCGGCCGCTCTGGTGGCTTCGCCGGTTCAAAACCCGGTTTTGCACCCTGCGCAGGAAACCGCGTCGAACAGCGGGGGAGTGGTAGCAGTAGCGTCCCTCGACGTCAGCGAGCCCACCGTCATCGTTCCGGAACCTCGGATCACTGAGGCCGCGCAGGTGCCGGCAGCTGCCGAGGTGCCGTGGCATGACGGCTCTGCGCTCATGGACGCAGCACTTGTCCGGGCTGGACCCGGCCCAACGCAGCGAGTTCATCCTGCGCTACTTCAGACGCAGCCAGGGCGCAGAGGCCGTCATCGCTGATATGCGAGGAAGACCTCGCCCCGCAGGCCCGCGCCTCGCTCGCAGGCATCCTCCAGCAAGTTGCTGCTGGCCTTCTTCGAGACGCGCAGCCCGGCCAGAAACCCCTGCTCTCCAAAGTGACGAGCAGGGGCTTCCGTGCATATGCGTACCTTCGGCCGGATGTCAGAGATCGACAACGGGTCAGGCGGGCCGGGAGTCTTCGGGGTGAAGTCGGCGGCGAGGAGCGCCTCGACCGGGGTTAGCCAGCCGTCCTCCGGGCTCCCGCCGACCCTGGCAAGATCAGCCGCCACGTGTATGGCTCAGCGGGATGGCGGGTGCGGGGCACTGGAGTGGGGGCGCCAGACGGCAGTGGAACAGGATTCTGCGGGGTGCGGACTGGGGAGGTCGGGCGGAGCGGCGGCGTCGTACTTCCCAGGGTTCCCGGTAGACAAGGAGGAGCGCGGCGAGCATCGGCCCGCAGGTCAGGAGTATGAACGTCATGACGTGACCACTGCTGTCGGTGAGCCGGTCCGGGCTGGCTGCCGGCCTGCGGCGGCGGAGGCGTTCAGCAGGCGCTGAACGGCCCGGGAGCAGTTCACGAGTCCGAGGCGGCGTCCGTGCCGGGGCCACCAGCGGAGGATGGCGAGGAGGCCGGAGTCGCAGAAGGTGACCCGGGCGGTGTCCAGGACGAGGCCGGTGTAGCCGTCGTCGGCGGCCGAGGCCAGCAGGGCCCACAGCGGGGCGGCGCTGTAGTGGTCGATCTCCCCGGCGAGGCGGACGACCAGGGTGCCGCCGAGGGCGGTGCAGGAGTCGATGACTATGACGCCGGGCGCGGTGTCCGCGCCCGAGTCGTGCACGACGGGAGGGGCGGGGGCGGCGAGAGTCGCGGGCAGTATCGGGGCGGTGGTAGAAGTGCTCACACCCCATCAACGCCGCCCGCCCGGGGTCGGGAAACGAGTGGTGCGGCCCTTTCACCCCATGTGACCAGCGCTAATCCCTGGCAAGGGGGAAAGATTCCACCCGGATGAGGCATGGGACCGTCTGGGATGCGCCCACTGCTTCCAAGATTTTTTCCAGGCTGAGACCGTGTCCTATGTAATGAGGCGGCCGGTGTGCAGGTCTCGGAGAACAGCCCGTCTTCCCCTGAACCGGACCGACCAGCTCGTCGGACGCCAAGGGGGCCGTAAGCGGTACCTACCCGTTCCGCAATCCGACCATCTGGCCGCGTGACTCGTGCAACCCCGCTTCCCATCGCCTCAAACAGGGGCGCGGCATCACCATCCACTGCGACAAGAATCCGACTGCTACTGCGCCAGCGCTCGCATCACGACCGATGCATGATCGGCAGACACCCCTGGCAGCGCCCCGGCCATAACCAGAACGGGCGCGTTCACCCGGGGCCGTGGCCACGGTGACGCGCTGGGGGAGTGGCTTCCCACAGGAGCCGGCACTACCGTGGAATGGCGAGGACCTGCGTGGCCCCTTTGGGACCGCGTCGTTCGAGTGAAGCGGGGGATCGCTTATGGATGCCAGCCTGACTGCAGCGGAGATCACTCCCTACGTCGTCACCGCGATCAGTACCTACGGGACCGCCGTACTCACCCGCGTCAGAGACCAGGCAGCGGATGCCACCGTGTCGCTCGGGCGGGAGATCCTGCAGCGGTTCACGCGCCGCAACCTGCGCCGGGCGGAACTCGAATCCGCCGTCCGAGACGTGGCAGAAGACCCTCAGGACGCAGATTCCCAGGCGGCCCTGCGCGGCCAGTTGCGCCGCATTCTCGAAGCCGAGCCCGAGCTGGCCGCCGAGCTCGCGACGCTGCTCGCCCAGTCGGGCGCCCGCGTCGCGGCGACCGGCGAGCGCGCCGTGAGCGTTGAGCAGATGTCCAACAGTGCCATCGTCACCGGCGACAACAACCGGATCAACAGGTGACCTCCGAGTCCTCGCCCACAGGTGGTCGCTGGGTCGCCGCCGAGCACATCATCGATTCCGTCGTAGTGACCGGTGACGGGAACATCGTCATCTACTACGCCGACGGCGGTCACACAGAACCGGCCGCGCCCGGCTCCCGCGCCGATGCCGAACGCTTGCTCTTCGGCCCTGAACCTATCGCCCCGACGACACGGCCCTGGACCTGGCTGACCCCCGAGGCCGCACTGCACCCCTTGGTGAGCCGGCCCGAGGAAGCGGCCCTCGTGGAGTGGGCCCGCGAGGGCCGGGGCACCGTGGCACGGCTCGTCTGTGCCCCCTCCGGCCAGGGAAAGACCACCCTGGCGCGCCAAGTCTGCGTCCAACTCAGGGACCTGGGCTGGACGGCTGGCATCCTCGACCTCGAGCGCGCCTCTGCCCCGCACACCGCTGGCACAGAGGCGATGGTGAGTTCACTTTCCCGGGCAGCCCGCCGCTGGGACCGGCAACTCGCCGCCGTCGCCGCGCTGCCCCGCTTGTCGGGACGGGCCATTCTCGTGATCGACTCCGCAGAAGTACACCGGTCACGGATCGAGGAACTGCTTCACACCATCACAGAACTTCCCGCCGTACACGAGGTACCGCCTGTCAAGCTGCTCCTGCTCGCCCGGGACACCGGAGAGTGGTGGGAGGAACTGTCCATCGGCAGCCACCGCCATCACTGGATCGAACGGCGAGTTACACGGCTGCCACCCCTCACGGAAGGGATGGGGGCCACCGAACTGAGCGCGCTGTGGCGCGACGCGACCAGCGGATTCCTGCAGGCCGCGAAGCAGGCCGGCATGAGCGTGGCGGCAAACTCGGCGCATGGGATCGGCGACGACTGCCCCACCACCGTCCCCACCACGCTGCATCTGTACGCCGCGGCGTTGCTGCGCGTCCTCGACACCGTGGAAGGCCGGACCACTTCGCTGCACGATCGGGAGCACCCGATCACAGGGCTGATCGAACACGAACAGCGTTACGTGGCGGGCGTGCTCACCGCCGCCGGTCTCCCCGTCAGCCACGAACACGCGCGTCTGCTCCTCGCCCTGGTCTGCCTGCACGCCCCGCCGGACGAAACGTCCGCGCTGCGGACCCTTCGACGCATCGACAAGACGGCACGGGACGGCGATCTCGCCAGGATGGCGAGAGAACTCCAGGTCATCTACCCAGACGGTGACCGCTCGCTCTGGAGAGCCCCCGGGCCGGACCGCCTGGCCGACTCGGTGCTGCACACATTGGCGGCCGACAGCCGCTCAGGCGGCGAAGCCGAGCATCTGTTGCGCACCCTGTGTGCCACGGACGACTGGTTCGAAGGCAGGGACTGCGCACGCGTCCTCATCAGAG
Organism: Streptomyces sp. NPDC053513; assembly: GCF_044544765.1. Taxonomy (NCBI): domain Bacteria; kingdom Bacillati; phylum Actinomycetota; class Actinomycetes; order Kitasatosporales; family Streptomycetaceae; genus Streptomyces; species Streptomyces sp. NPDC053513. The sequence continues at coordinate 66,492 of NZ_JBITXP010000030.1, read as the reverse complement.
CGCTGGCGACAGCGGATGAGGAGCCCACCACCTTGGCGGAGGTCTCCCGCTGCCTCGGCAGCGTCGTACGCACTCTGATCCTCGAACACCCCCGCGGCTTCGCACCAGCCGCGCTGGACACAGCCCCTGAAAGGTTCGAGCAGCAGATTCTGGCAGCGGTCGCAGCAGGAGGCATGGCCTCTGACATGTCCCGCCTGGCCTTCTCCGAACTGGAGGCACTCGACCTCCTCGTCGGTTCCGCCCCGGCCGGCACCAGCCGGACAAGGATTTCCCTCGCGATCTCCGACAAACTCCTCCACTCGGAGCGGCTGGCATGGCTGGGCACGGGACCCTGGCAGACGAGTGACCGGCTGGCGAGACTCGCCCAGTACGCCCGCGACCTGCGACGGATCGACGACGTCCAGGGCGCCTCCCGTGCCGCGGAGGAAGCAGTGGCACTGGTGCGCCAGATGTGCGAGACCGGGGAGGCAGCGGCCAGTGGACACATTGCCTTACGAATATCTCGGGCGAGCGGCGATCTAGCCACGGCCGGCCTAGACGATGCCGCGCTCGTGCTCAGCACCGCGGCGGCCGAGAGCGCGTGGGCGACGCTGTCTTCTCCAGACCCTTTGAACACCGCGCAGCGTGCGGCGGTCTTAAGCCGACACTCTCAGCGGCTGTTCGACGTGGGGCAGACCGATGCCGCCGCCAACTGCTCCGGTGAGGCGCTGCAGCTGTACCACGACGCCGCAGAGAGCGATCCCGGCCGCTATGACCTGGAGCTGACCGCGGCCATGGCCGACTACGGCATGAAGCTGCGGGCGGTGGGGCGCCCGCGCCAGGCGGCACCGCATCTCGCCGAAGCGCTCTCCGCCTACCGGCGGCATCTCGCGGTCGACGACCGGCCAGGCAGCCGGTACGGCCTCGTGAGGACACTGCGCTCGTACGGAGCTGTCCTCCGGGATCTCGGGCAGGCGGACCAGGCCATCCCCTATGTAGAGGAAGCGGTGAGCATGCAGCGGGGTCTTGCCGCGCTGGATCCCGACGCCGTCTTGGACCTGGCGGCCGCGCTCGGCCAGTCTGGGGCGACGTTCGCCGAGACCGGTTCCGCCGAGGCCGCGCGCCGCGACTTGGAGGAGGCCGTCGGCATACTCCGCAGCCTGCATGGCGAGCCGCAGGCAGCAGGGGAACTGGCGAGCGCGCTGGCAAACCTGGGTGCATGGCACGGCGAGTTCGGTGACGCGGCACACGCAGTGAGCCTTCTCGAAGAGGCACTGGCCCTCAAGGAGGACCAGGATCGGCGCCTCGAGGAAACGGTGGAGGACATCAAGGCCACCGCGCACAACCTGTCGCTGGCCCTGCGCAGATCGGGGAAGGACGCACGGGCACAGGAGGTCCGCGCCCGGTACCACCTAGACACCCGGCAGGAAGAACCGTCTATGCCGGGTATACGAACGGTTGATGAGGTCAAGGCCGAGATCCCGCCGGTCACCGAGGAGATGAGGGCCGCTGCGCGACGGATGCCCGGAGGGCATCTGTACGCGGTCGACCCCGCCTTCGACCCGCAGGGCGAGGTGCCCGGGCACGGTATCCGAGGCGCGTTCCGCATCGACGCCGACGGTGAGATCACCGACTACATGGCCAACGAACGCTATCGCCCCACGCCTGTCGCGCTGTGCTTCCCACCGCCTACGGATGCTGTGGACGAGGCCGCCCAGCTGGCCAGCACCGGCTACGGGTCCCAGGAGGCGGTGGTACGAGCACTCGAGCCCGCAACGGTCGCGGTCGCCGGCCCGGCCCTTTCCAGAAAGATGTTCAGGAGAAAACCCCGCGAGACAGCCATCTTCACCGCACCGATTCACGTGCCCGAAGACGTCGCGACCACCCAGATGTCCGGCGCAGAACTCCTCTCGGTCCTCCCACCGCAGGCCGTGATCTACATCAACCCGGGCACCCCAGGTGCCTACCGCCTCAACAGATCCGCCGAGACCACGCTCCCTCCCACACCTACCAAGACACCCCATCCGCCCGCCCCACCGTCTTCGTCTGTGCTCCCTTCCCCCTCTCCTATCGCTTCCTCCCCGCCCTCCCCCCCTCCCGAGGACGAGATCGCCCGGCTGTGCGCCCTGCACGCCGCCGGTGAGCCGGTCCTGGGGCAGCTCACTGCCACCTTGCGTAGAAGCCGCGTCTGGCATGTCACAGGAGGTGACGAGAGACGCAACCTCGTAGTCGCTCAGACATACGACGGCCGCTCCGTCGTCTTCGTCTACAGTTCGCGCGCGTATGCCTCGGCCAGCGGCGGGCTGAACTTCATCGAAGGGGCTCGGTTGTCCGAGGCGACTATGAGCGACCTTCTCAAACAGGTCCCCGCTGGCACCTACGTAGTGATCAACAACGAGGGCCCGCATCCGCTGCAGATCGCGGCCTCTGCTCTGTTGGCCTACGGCTGAAGCACGTGGCAGGTGGTCACTTCAAGCGGTCAAGGCGGCCTGGTCTGGGGCACGCGAGCAGCTCGGAGGGACTGGCGGACTGTGTTGCGTCCCTGATGGGGTGACGGTCTCCAGGCATGGCTTCTTCGAGTGGATGTGGCGGCTTTGGGCTCTCAGCCCCTGGTCTGTTTCAGTCCCTGCAGTTTCAGTCCCTCTGAGAAACCGCAGGTCAGAAGCTTCTCCGTAAGCTTTCAGGGACTGAAGGGACTCAAGTTCGATGTTTCCAGTCTTTACGTGCGTGCGTGTATGCGCGGGCGTACAGAAGTACTTGAAGCGTGTGTAGCTCATAACTAGAGATTTGAGTCCCTTCAGTCCCTGGCTAGACTGCCTCGCCCCCCTGACCTGCGGGTTTATGCAGTGACCGAAGGGACAGGGACCGAAGGCGTCAGCACTGCATCAGCCCCTCAGGGAGGGGAGGGAGCCCGGGGGAGGGGTGCCCACTGTCAGGCGTCTACGCCGAGCCCTCCCCAGGGCCAGGGACCGGACAGAGACCAAAGGGACCGAAGGGACCCAGTTTTGAAAGAACGGTGACGTTATCCGCGAGTCGGCTGTGACGCTGCGCTAGCATCCCGGATAGGGAATCTTCAGTCCCTTCAGTCCCTTTGAACAGCCCCTGCGCCCTCAAGGAAGAGCCTGTGCCTGTCCGTCCCGAAGACGTCGCGACCTGGATGGTCCGGCACGGGTTCGCTGTGCACCCCCTGGCTCCCGGGGCCAAGACACCCGCCCCCAACTGCGGAGCGTGCAAGCCCGGAACGCACCAGGCCCAGCACTGCCCCTGCCACGCGCGGCGCGGCTGGTGCCACGGGTTTCACGCCGCCACCACCGACCTGGCCACGGTCCAGCACTGGTGGACCGCTCAGCCCAACTTCGGTATCGGTGTCGCCTGCGGACCCTCACGTCTGGTCGTCATCGACGTAGACGCCCACACCACTCACTTGCCCGAGCGATCACGTCTTCTGCCTGGAATCCCTGTCCACGACGCTGTCGACCTGACCGGACTCAGCAGTGGATTCGACACCCTCGCCTTGCTAGCTGCTTACCGGCGCAGGCCTAACCCCTGCACGGACACCTCAACCCTGCGAGTACAGACACCTTCCGGCGGCATGCACATCTGGTACCGCGTCCCCCGAAACGGGCCCGCATTCAAATCCTCCAGCGGCTCCGGCAACCGGACCGCCCTCGCCTGGCAGGTCGACATCCGCGCCGCCAACGGATACATCGTCGCGCCAGGTACCCGCACAACAGCCGGCACCTACGAAGCCCTGCCCGGACCCAGGACCCCCGCCCCGCTGCCGCTGTGGCTCGTCGCCGAGCTCACCCGCACCGGACACCACGTGGGCCCACCGCCAGCCACGAGCCCCACCGCGAGACCCCCTCGACCCGGAGACGGTCCACACGTCCTCGCAACCCTCCTCAAGGAAGTGCAAGCCTGCGGCGCCATCCCAGAAGGGGCGGCCTTCAGCGAGAAGCTCAATCGAGCAGCCTTCACCGCCGGCGGACTCGTCCAGGGCGGACATCTCGCCGACGCCGAGACCCGGCAACTGCTCCTCGAGACCGCCACACGAGCCCGGCCCCATCAGCCACGCAGGAACGCCCACATCATCGAGACCGGCATGCGCGCCGGCAGCGCCCGCCCCATCCGACCCGAGGAACGCACATGAGCAGCGCCGGAAGCACCGGGTTCAACGCCCAAGCGGTGGCCGAACAGCTCGCCGCGTTCAGCAACGAGCCCGCGGCTGAATTCCCCAGGCGACTTCCTCCCCGGCAGAAGACCGGCGCAGCGGGCCCCATGGACCCCTCAGACTTCGTCCAGTCCGGGGTACTGGCCAACCTCAGCGACCGCGGCAACGCCAAGCTCTTCGCCCACCTCTACCACGACCGCTTCCGCCACGTGGAAGGGCTGGGCTGGTACGTCTGGGACGAGTACCGGTGGAAGCGCACCGGCGGAGAAAAGGCCGCCATCTGGGCCGCAGGGGACATGGCCGAGGAACTCCCCACCACTGACCCCCGCGGTATCTTCACCGACCGGGAACTTGCTCAGCACCGCAAGCGAGCCATGTCCACCTCCGGCGTGAAGGCCATGCTGACGCAGGCCAAGGCCTCCCCTGAGCTCGCCCTCGACCCCGACAGCCTCGACGGCGACAAGTACGCCCTGTGCACCCCGGCCGGTGTCGTGGATCTGCGCACTGGCGAACTTCACAAACCTGACCCCACCCGGGACCTGCACTCACGGGCCACCTACCTCGCGCCCGAAGCCATCCCCACGCCCCGGTTCCACAGCTTCCTCGACCAGACCTTCGGCGAGGACGACCGGGGCAAGGAGATGATCAACTTCCTGCATCTCCTGCTCGGCTACTCCATCACCGGCGACGTCGGCGGCCAGGTCCTGCCCTTCCTCTACGGAGTCGGTGCCAACGGTAAGTCGGCCCTCCTCGACGTCGTCATCAAGATCCTCGGCGACTACGCCGACGTTGCACCCCCCGGCTTCCTCATGGAACGCGGAAAATTCAACGAGCACTCCACCGAACTGACCGAGCTCCACGGCCGCCGACTGTTCGTCTGCAGCGAGCTCAAGCCCCACGACAAGTTCGACGAGGCCCGCGTCAAACTCCTCACCGGCGGCGACCGCCTCAAAGCCCGGCGCATGCGTCAGGACTTCTTCAGCTTCGAGCCCACACACAAACTGTGGCTGCTGGGCAACCACCGCCCCGAGGTCGGCACCGGCGGACACGCCTTCTGGCGACGGATCCGCCTCATCCCCTTCGAACGCGTCGTGCCCGACCACCGCAAGATCGACAACCTCGCCGAGATCCTCGTCCGCGACGAAGGCCCCGGCATCCTCCACTGGATGATCCAGGGAGCCAAGGCCTACCTGGCCACCAAGCCCCCCCTCACCGGCCCCAGCGTGGTCCGCACCGCCACCCAGGCATACGCAACCACCGAAGACCACATCGGACGCTTCCTCTCCGAATGCTGCACCACCGGCAGCGACCTAGAAGAACCCCGCGACCTGAAAGTCGAACAGGGAGCCCTCTACCGCGCCTACAGCACCTGGTGCCAGGACGGCGAAGGACTGCGCCCCGCCACCACCCGCGCATTCGCCACACGGATCCGAGCCGAAGTAGGCGTCGCCTCGCCCAGTGAGATGCTCCGCTCCAACGGACAGAAGTTCTACCCCGGGCTCGCTCTCCTGGCAGACGACGAGCCGTCCCGGCGCGCAGCAGACGGGTAAGCCTCAAGGCGAAGCCGGAACGCGTGCTCCCCGAAGACGACCGACACACATACCATGGACGAGGAATGATCCGAGCCATCCAAGCGCCGGGCCCTATGACGGCCGGCCGCATAACGACATCGGCGCCGAGCTCGGCGTGGAGGAAACCGGGCTCCTCGCGAGCCGATATGACCGAGAAGGGATCCAGGCCATGAGTTCGCTACTGACGGCAGGCGACCTCACCCACGAGGACAAAGTGGTGTGGCTGGAAGATCCCGAAGAGCTCGACTACGTACGTCAGGCCCTGGACAAGACCCCCCGTCGCCGGGGAAAGCCCCGCTACCACCGTGACGGCCGCATGATCGGCTTTGCCGAGCTCAGCGACAGCGCCGAGGCCGACCCTGACAGCGGACTGCAGAAACGGCGAGTCTTCTATCTGCTGCCCCACGACCGAGACGCCGAGCCCAACGGCCTATACCGTGCAGGAGCGCCCGGCGAAGCGGTAGACCCGCGCACGATCCGACCGGGCCAAGTCGGTAGCAAGACCGCCCGTTCGCAGCTGGGATCCGAGGCGACGGTCGCCTGAATCAGTTTCTCCAGTCCCTTCAGTCCCTGCCGACCGGGAAGCTGGGGCAGCCGACATGCCGATTCACACCTCGATGCCCAAAATCGAGCCCACTGCTGAAGTCGCCCGCCGCCTGGGCTTGTCGCCTAAGACAGGCCAACGTCGCGTGAACACTGCGGCTACTTATCTGTAGGAGCAGCGACGGCGGCCGACGCGGTGCGCCTGCGCAGAAGGTCCAGCGGTCCGCCTTCCCCGACGCGTACGCCAAGCACGAGCCCCTCGCGACCGCCCTCCAGCAGGCCATAGCCCCCACACTCGGCGCCGCTCCCGCCGGCCCGATGCCGCAACAGCCCGGCCTCGGCGGCTTCGGCCCGGGAAGGTGCGCCGGACAGGGCGGCGGCAACATGGACCTCGGGGAGATCCCATCCGGCACGCTGCCAGAGGGCTACCAGGCCCCGGCCACCGCGCCGATGCAGGTGAAGACCGCGATCCGCTGGGCCCTCGGCCAGCTCGGCACCCTGTACCAGTGGGGCGGCAGCTGCACCAACCCCCACGGCCCCAACCCGTCCGAGCGCTGCGACTGCTCCTCCCTGACCCAGCACGCGTAGGGAGTAGGCGGCAAGAAGACCACCCGCACCACCTACACGCAGATCCACGACCGCAGAGGCGTCCCCACCAGTCAGGTGCAGCCGGGAGACCTGTTGTTCTCTTGTGGTACCGCGGCCGCTCCCGAGCATGTGTCCATGGCGATCGAGTACGGCTAAGTAGTCCACGCGCCGCGGCCGGGCCGGGTCGTCGAGGGGTCAGTGGGGTGGGTGCGGGGTCAGCCGGCCGGTGAGTCGCTGACCTTGCCCACCGGGCTGATCTCCAGCTTCCCGTTGTCCTCGCCGTCGGTGACGGGGAGCGTGCCCGCCGGCCACTTCAGGGTGACGTGCTTGGTCTCGTTCGGGGGCGTCACCACGATGTCGGTCAGCTGCACGCCAGAGCCGCCGCTGTTGTTGACCGGGAACGTGATGTTGAAGGCGGCGGTCTCGCCCTCCTTGAGGATCTGCGGCAGGGCCTGCTCGCCGTTGCGGTCCGCGGAGAAGGTGTCGCCCTGGGACGTCTTCAGGTCGACACCCGCGAAGCCGCTGATGCGGCAGTTACCGCCGCCGCTGTTCTTGAAGGAGACGGTGACGACGCCTTCCGTCTTGTCCGTGGTGTTGTCGGCGGCGGCGACCTCGAGCTCGTCGGTGCGGCAGATGCCGACCTTGCCGTCCTTGTTGTCACCGGTGCTGGTGTCGGCGCTCTGGTTGCTCCCGCCGGTGCTGGTGTCGGCGCTCTGGTCCGTCCCGTCGGTGCTGGCGTTCGCTCCCTGGTCGCTCCCGTCGGTGCCAGTGCCGCCCGTCTTGCCCGCCGACGCGGTGGGGCTGGCCTGCGTGCTGTCCGACGCGTTGTCGTCGCCGTTGCAGGCGGTGAGCGAGAGTGCGGCCACGAGGCCGATGGCGGCGGCGACGGCCTTGCGGGTGTGCAGCATGATTCCCCCGGGGTGCGGTGCGGTCTGGGTGATGCCGTGGTGCGTAATTATTTGTACCGCGCAGTTAGTTACGAGCCGTCAGCGATCATGTCCGCGTTCAGTCACAGATGGGACCGCGCCCCGGCGACGAGGGCATTTCATCCGCGCTGCCGTCGGCCTCACCCGCTTCAACAAGGCCGACTGGGTCCTGGACAGGCAGATGCGCCTGCCCGGCCGCCCAGTGGCGTCCAACGTTTCTTCCCGACTCCCCAGCTGCCTCCCGTCCTGGTCCGGCGGCTTCCGCCCCGCACCCGCCGACTAGGCCGTCGCCGTTCAGGTCGCGCGAGGGATCAGAGGCCGCAGGCAGGATCGAGCGGATCCTCTGTCTGGCGGTGAGGTCGTCGTTTTCGTGTGCGAGGGCTGTTCCGGATGTGCGAAGAAAGGCGCAGAACAGCTGTTACCGGGGCATGTCACGCGGTTGGCGGAGTACGCCAGCTGGGAGTGGCAGGTGGCGCGCCGGAGTGTGGAAGGGCTTGCCGTCGATCGTTGAACGGGTGGGTGTAGCGATCAGCGAATGTCAGGGTCACGCCGGTGGCATATGCGTGTGTTGTGCAGGTGACAGTTACGGAAATGTCCGTTCCTGGTAACGGGCTTCGGATGGCATTTCGGCGGGGCCGACGGGGCGGCAAAGTTCGGGTCCTCGGCCCGCACCGGACCGGGACTCGCACCGCTTCGACCAGCTGTTATCGACTGGTGGAGCACCGTTTTGAGGAGCCATCACCCGTGTCTGCTTCTTCGTCCGCCCGCCGTATCGCTGCGACCGTCCTCGCGGCCGGCTCCATGATCTGTCTCGTCGCTCTGCCGGCTTCCGCCCACGACGGCGACCGCCACCGCACGCCGAGGGTGGAGATCAGCGCCGTCCAGGCCGACAGCCCCGGACGCGACACCCGCTCCAACCGGTCGCTGAACGCCGAGTGGGTCGAGATCACCAACACCGGCCGCCACTCGGTCGACCTCGACGGCTGGACCCTGAAGGACGAGGACGGCCACCGCTACCGCTTCGAAGACTTCCGCCTCGCCGGCCGCTCCACCGTCCGCATCCACACCGGTGAGGGCCGCGACACCCGCACCGACCTCTACCAGGACCGCCGCGACTACGTCTGGGACAACCACTCCGACACCGCGACCCTGCGCGATGACCACGGCCGCACCATCGACACCGAGACCTGGGGCCGCCACCGCCACCACAACCACCGCTGACCCCCGCCTCCGGCGTCCCGGCTTCCCTCCCGTTCCCGGGGAGGCCGGGGCACCGGCCCGTCTCTCGCCCGGGGTTTGGTGGACTTGGCGCCGTCCCGGGGCGGGACGGTGTGCTGTCGGCCTGGCGCCTTGATGCGGGCGCGCACAAAGGCCGTGGCCCCGGCATGTTGCCGAAGACCATGATGCGTGGGCAGGTCTCGGTTGCTCACCGGCCCTGGGCCGGAGGAGTGCTGGAAGGTGATGTCCTTGGGGACGCCGCTTCTGCGGGACTCTCACCGACGTACTCGGTGGAAACGTCGGCGAGGGCGCTGCACCAGCGGGGGCTGGTGCAGCGCGGGGCCGGTAGTCAGTGGGCCACACCCCGCCAGGGCTACGCCCGAACCCTCCAGCCCCGCCCGAACGCCTTCCGGGCGGGACGGCTGCCGTTCGCCGAGGCATGTCGCACGGCATCTTCCTCGCGCCCCCAAGGGAGCCTCGGCCCGGCCTCCCCGGCACCGCGCCACTCCCGTATGGTCAGCGGCAGCCCGTGCCGATAGGGCGTGCACGGGCGAGGCCCGGCGCCCAGACGCGCTCTGGGAGCAGTACCGCCGGGCCGCCTCACCCTTCCTGCCTGAGCCTCTTGGCCTGGAGACGGTATGTAACAGTCAGAGGAGGGCAGGCGCACCGTTTCTTCCGGTGAATCCGTTCCCCCGGACGACTCGCCACCTGCCCAAACCCCTGCCCCACGGCCACGCGGGCCACTATCCCTGCCGTCGTGATCAAGAACCTGGTGCGCGGCGTCGCCGCGTTCTCCCTCGCCCTGTCTCCGCTCGCCGTCCCCCACGCCGCGCTCGCCGCACCCCTGCAGCCGGGGTGCTCGCGCTCGCCGCGGCCGTCGGGCAGATCCCGGTCGTGGAGGAGCCCCAGGACGGCTACGAGCGGACGAAGTTCAAGCACTGGAACGCGGGCCTGGACCCAGCCGGCTGCTGTAGCACTCGTAACGAGGTCCTGCTGGCCCAAGCGGTCGAGTCCCCAGAGGTCGCGGCCGGCTGCAAGCTCACGTTGGCCGCCTTGCCCGATGCCATGGGCGAGACAAGCTGCCGAGCCTCCGCCAGAGCAGCCCTGATCGCCTCCGCTCCGGCGCCTGAGCACGGGAAGCAGCCAACATGCCCGCCTCTACCCGCCACAGGGCGGAAAAGGACTCGGCGGTCAGTCAGGCGGAAGCACGCTTCACGGGCGACGCTCCGGCTTCATGCTCACGCCTGGCGGCATCCAGCAGCCGGGCCCAGGACCGCACCAGCGGTCGGCGCTTCAACAGGGCGCGCCTTTCTCGTTCTGTCATCCCGCCCCAGACACCGTGCTCGATCCGGCCGTCCAAAGCATGCGCCAGACACTCGGCCCTCACAGGACACCCAGTACACAGCGCCTTCGCCTGGTTCTGCGCCGCCCCCTCGACGAACAGATCATCCGCATGCGTCGTCCGGCACAAGCCCGACATCATCCAGCGGTCATTCACACGCATCCATCCACCCCACCCGGCCCCACACTGCTCCTGCCCCGGCCCGCCGCCCCGCGGCCCGGCCGGCGTCCACTTCCTGCTCCCAGCCCGCCACCCCGCGGCCTGGTCGTCCTCACCGGCACCTGCACCGTGCCCCCGGCAGCGACCTCGAGTCAGGCTGCCCGGGCGGACGCACGAGGACCGGCCCGCACCACCGCGAGTGCGGGCCGGTCTCCACCATGCCCGGGCCATACGGACGGGGGAGGCCGCAGGCCCTGAAGGAGCGGCCATGTCCTCCGCTCCCGCTCCTTGTGCCCGCGAACCGCGCCACCATGCGCGGTATCGAAAAGCGGACGACGGGCTGTTGGAGAGCTGCGCGGTGAGGTGGACGCAGGGGACAACATCCTCCTTCGGGGCCGGGCCTGAACCGAGGAGGTCGCTGACGGTGTTGCCCTGGCCGCCGAGCTGCCGAAGTGGCCCGGCGGCCACGCCCCGCATGGCCCTGGCGCCGGCGAGCCGTGCACACCGGGCCCGGGGATCGTCTGCCGCTTTCACTACGGCGGCGACACGTCTTGACTCAGGCCCCGCCTCACCGCAGTTCACCAGAGGGTGTCGTGGGGAGTGAGGGGCGGGGCCGGGGAATGCTGCAGGGCGCGCAACCCGTGAATATGCCCCATGCGCCGTGGAAGTAACTCCTGCTTTGTGGGCATGTCAGCCTGAGGTAAGGGCATGCGGTGGCCAGGAGGTTGATAACGATGGTTCCCCTGCTTCTGGTTCTTCTGCTGGCTCTGATCCTCTTCGGTGCGGGTTTCGCGCTGAAGGCACTGTGGTGGATCGCGGTGATCGTGCTCGTCGTGTGGCTGCTGGGCTTCGTCGTCCGTACCGCGGACAGCGGCGGCCGCAAGGGCCGCTGGTACCGCTGGTAGCCGACAGGCGACAGATGCCAAGCAGCGCGCCACGCGCGCGAGGTGAGTAGGGGCCCAGCCGGATACGGCCGGGCCCCACTCGCGTGAAGAGCGGCTTTGCGTACCCGGGCGGGAGGGATCGGGCGTATCGGGCGCACTGCGGGGTATGTGGGTAGTGCAACGGCCCCGCAGGCCCAGCAGTGGAACCCTGCTCCTCCTGTCTGCGGGGCCGCTGTGCACGGTGTACCGGGCCGAACGGGGCCCTGGCTTTGTTCACGAGTTTGGGCTCTGGCACACATTCCGTGAAGCCGTACCGACCTTTCCCCACCCCATGCTCACGGGTGCTCCAGGCCTGTTCACCTTCATTCACCACCTGCGGCGCGCTGGCCGCGAACGGGCGCCGTTCCGGAGGGACTGAAATGCCTGCCCGATAACCGGCTGCGGGTACGGGACGGACAGCCCGGGGTGGTCTTGGGGAAGGTCGGGCAGCGGTCGTCGAGAACATGGATGGCCGGGAAGGCAGAAGGGGCACGGTGCGGCCCGCCGGTGTTCTGGCGGGCCGCACCGGTGTGCCGGGGCGGATCAGGCGATGGGGTGGAGGGGGATGTCGAGGTAGGACTCGGTGCCCGCCGGGGAGGTGAGGTCGATGGTGTGGGCCGGGGTGGGGGTGTCGGGGGCGAAGAAGGGGTCGTGGGTGTCGATGACCAGCTGGAGCCGGTGGCCCTTGGCGACGATGTAGTCGGCGGGCTGGAGGGGGAAGGTCACGGTGGTGGCCTTGCCCGCCTGCTCGGCGGTGAGGCTGTACGGGGCGTTGGTGATGATCTGGGCCTTGCCGGTGGCCGGGTCGGTGTCCAGGAGGTAGGCGACGATCATGGCGTCCGCCTGCGGCGACGGTCCCGGCCCTCGCGCAGGAAGCGGGCGGCGGCCTGTTCGGCCCGCGTGCGGGCCGGCGCGTCCGCGGGAAGGGCGCGCAGACGGGCGAGCGTACGGTCGAACACGGCGAGTTCCTCGTCGCTGATGTGCTCCGTGCGTCCCGCCCCCGCGTCGCCCTGCCCCGCCTCGTCCCGTTCCCCGCGCATTCCTCCGCCCCGACGGGGCCGAAGGCTATATTCCCGGACCGCTCCGGGCTGTTGCCTCTATTTCCGGGGCGCCGCCCGTGACGCACACCGGCCGGAGGCCGCCGACGACGCCCGGGTCGCCTCGCCGCGCGACGGGCCCGCCCGCGCCGCACCCACACCCGTACACCGACGGCCGGCATGGGTCACGGCCGTCGGGGCACGCGGGACCGCATGGGAATCCAGACGACTGCAGTGACCCCCGCGTACGGCCGGTTCCCTGCGCGGCGGCCCCCGGCCTCGCACCGTCGCTCCGAAGGACGGCACCGGCGCTCCGGGCGCCTGTGGGGCAGATGGCACCGTCGGCTCCTGGCCTACCGCGACGTCCAGCTCGTGCCCTGTCCCGACGCCCGGGACGACGGCCTCACGTGCCTGCTGCTCGTGCACGTCCGCAAGGTCGTGGGGCGGGTGACGTACCGGACCTGCGAGCCGTGTGCCGAGGGAGTGATCACCGAGGTGGTGCTCGACGAGCCGTTCTTCGGCAGCGGCCTGGGGACCAGGGCACTGGCCCACCTGCGCTCCCGCCACCCCGACGTCAGGTGGCGCACGACGCTCGACGACCGGCTCACCCGCGACCTGCTCCGTCGGATGCGCGTCCGCCCGGTGCGCGACACCGGGCCCTGCCCCCACGCGCTGCCCGCAGCCTCCGCCGCCACCGGTGGTTGAGCGCGCGCCGAGGAGGGGCGGTGCCCCGGACCGGACCGCGGCGTCCATCGCCTGGTGCCGACGACAGATCGCGGCACGCCGGGACTTCGTGCGCCGCGCGGTGCGGGAGCCCGGCGAGGCGCGAGACGCGCTGCTGTTGCAGGCCAAGGGCGCCGCTGCCGCCGCCGTCGCCTGGTCGCTCGCGGCCTGGCTGCTGCCGCCCACGGTGACGGCCTTCGCCACCTTCACGGCTCTGCTGTCGCTGCAGTCGACGGTCTACCGCTCCTTGTGGGACTCCGCCCAGTACCTGGGGGCCATGGCGTTGGGAACGGCCGGGGCCGCGGCGTTCGGCAGCACCGCCGGCGTCCACGCCTGGAGCGTGGGAGCCCTCGCCTTCATCGCCCTGCTCGGGGCCCGGCTCGAACTCCTGGACCGGCAGGGCGCCCAGGTCCCGGTCGTCGCGCTGTTCGCCTTCGCGGGCGGCGGCGGGGAGATCGACTACATCGGACACCTCGTTGCGGCCGCGGCCATCGGCGTGAGCTGCGGACTGGTCGCCCATCTGGCGGTCGCTCCGTCACCCCACACCGACACGGCTCGGCAACTCACTGCGGACCTGGCCGACCGGGCGGCACAGCTGCTGCGGGACCTCGCCGCCACAGTGACCGGCGGCACCGCCGAAAGTACCTCGGAGGAGGCGGAAGACTGGGCACACCGCTGTGACGACCTGTCCGCCCTCGCGGCGCGCACCCGCGCAGCCGTCCACGGAGAGGAGGAGAACACCCGGCTCAACCCCCGCCGCCCCTGGAGCAGCGGCGACGAAACCCTACAACGCTGTCACGACACGATCAGCATGGTCGAGCGTGCCGCCACCCACATCCGCTCCGTCGCCCGGGCCCTCCACTACGCCCGGCGCGCCCCGGAGGCGACGCGAAACCTCGGGGCGTACGCGGAACTGCTGACCGGCGCCGCCGGCGCCCTAGAGTGCCTCGACCCCCCGCGGGGCCCCGAGGACGCCGACCGGCTTCGCGCCTGCGTCGAGGACGCCAGGCGCCGCTACGAGGACCTGACGGCCGCCGCACGCCGGGAGCGGCACGACACCGACGGCGAGTGGCCCGTCTACGGCACGGTCCTCACGGAGGCCGCCCGCATCGTCGAAGAGATCGAGCGCACCTGGGCCCGTACGCGTGAGACGTCCGCCACCGGATGAACCCGGGACACGGGGGGGGGAGGAGGAGGAGCGGCCGTGGTCGACATAGCCCTGGCGGCCGTCGACGTCACCGCGACGGTGTTCGTGATGAACGAGGGTGGCCGCTTCCACCGCCGGCACCTGCTCGCCGAAGCCCGCCGCCATCTCGCCCTGGTCCTGCGTGGCCGCCGCCGCGACCCCGGCCTGGACGAGGAGATCGTGGCCGCCGCCATCTCCACCCACTACCTGGACATCAGCGAGCCGGCAACCACCATCGGCCTGCTGTCGGACTACCGCCTCTACACCGCCCGGTGGGACCTGGCCGACCTCCCCGCCCGCCGCCGCCCACCGGCCCCCGCGCCCGACCTGGACCGGCAGCCCTCGGCCGATCCTGGCGAGCCGGCTGCGCTCCGGCCGCCGGGCCAGGATGCGGGGGAGTGGGAGATCCCCCGCATCCCGCTCCAGTACGAGCGCGCCGTTCTCGCCGGCGCGGTGGTCCGCGAGCAGCTGCGCACCACCACCGCCACCACCGTGCGGGGCCGGGCGTACGACGTCGTCGCCCACCAACAGGCGGCGATCCCCGAGCAGCTACTCGCGCCCGAGCCGGCCGACCCCGAGCGCGACGACCAGGAGCCGGAGCCCGGCCGCCAGGAGGCGATCGACATGACGGCGCTGCGGGCGCTGCGGAAGTCCCGTACGGACGTGGAAACCCTCGATCTCACCGCCGACCGGCTGCGCCGCCTCCAGGAGGTGGTCAGCAAGATGGCCGACGACTCCCGCGTCCGCGCGGACCGCCACACCGCACAGGCCGATGCCGACGTAGTGCGCCCGGTGCGCCCGGACGGCCAGCAGGCGCACCACCCGCAGGAGCCCGGACCGCACCGCGGCCGGGAGGCCGACCACTGAGTGGACCCGATGGTGGGCACCCGGTGCGGTGGTGCGCACCGACGATGCCTCGCGTCCACTTCACCGAGTGAGCCTCCACCAACTTGAAGTCGCAGGTCAAAGGGCTGGTGTGGCCGATCCTCAGGGCGCTCATGCTGGTCGTGGGCGGGAGCCCACGGCGAAGATCATCTGTCAGCGGTTGACTTCGAGGTTCGTCAGAACAAGCAGGGCTCGCAGGAGCTGGGTGGCGCGGGCGGGGTCGGTGCAAAGTTTGGTGAGGATCCGCCAGTTCTTGAGGTGGGCGAAGCCGGCACTCTGCTCCCCGCCCTGCCCCTGTCAGACCAGCCCGATAGTGTGACCGCCATGAGCGACGGCATCGCGTGGATAGGCGCACAGCAGACCACCCCCACCCCGCCCGGTACCCGTGGCATGTACGCCGGGATCTCCCTCACCCTCGCCCGGGGTGTCGATCAGGACGAGTTCCTCATCAACCTCGGCGCTGATCTTGACGAGCTGAGCGAGCGCGTTCCCTTGTTCGAGCTGCGCACCCGGCCCCTCCCCGACGCGCCGCCCACCGCACAGTTCAGCTACGCCATGTACGGCACGTGCGGGGATTGGACGTACGTGCTGGAGAACGGCCATATGGCCACCTGGGCAGGCGGCTACCAAGGCAAGGTCAAGTCCATGACCCCCTGCCCGGATGAAGAGATCCTGTGCCTGACCGTCAACCGGTACAGCCCGCCCGCCACGCTCATTCACGCCCCCGGTGACGGGCGCGCCTACCGGGCCGAGTTCGGCACCGCCACCGGCCGGGGCGGCTTCCTCGACCTGGCGCTGACCGCCGAGGGCGCCGTGTTCCCCTCGATCCCCGATGTCAGTGAGGCCGAGGTGGTGGCCTACCACGAGGAGCACGGGCCGCGCCTGCCGGAGCTGGTGTTCACCGCCGTCGGCAAGTACACCGACGTCGTCATTGACCAGGCCGCTGTGATGGCCGGTGACCTCCCCGCCGTCCACCTCCTGATGCCCTGACCCCGCGCGCACAGAAGCGGCCCCCACCCAGAACCCGGGTGGGGGCCGCTCGCTGTCGTGCCGGGTGTTACTGCGCAGCGAGCTGGCAGATCACGGGCTGACCGCCGCCGACACCGTAACGGCAGGTGCCGCCGTCATCCATGCGCGTATCCAGCCAGTACGCATCCTTGTCCTTGATGCGCATCTGCTTCATGAAGTTCGCGAAGTGGCCGCCCATGGATTCCTGGTTGTGCATGCCCGAGATCGCCGCCCGGCCGCACACCTCGTTGAACGTGGGGTCAGCCCCGTTCTGCGAGAACAGGTGGATCATGCTGCCGTGCTTCTTCGCGTACATCGAAATGCACGCATCCCCGCTGGGGGTGGTCTTCCCCGGCGGGATCGCCGGGTTGATGCCGCCCTCGGTGGACGACATGCCGCCGCTGTTGTACGACGAGGCAAACGCGAACTCGTCACAGTTCAGGGTGTCGCTCGCGTCGACCAGGGCGGAGGCGTCACCGTTGTTCGCGGCCCACCCGGTGGGGCAGATCCGCCCACGGGAACGGGTGTTCTGCGCCTCGTCACCCATGTAGTACAGGGGCTTTTGATCCGTCATCGAACCCGGGTGCTTCGGCGTGGCCTTCTGGATCAGCCACGCGTGCGCGGCGGCCTGCGGGAATGCCTTCGCGTTGAACGTGTACGTCGGAGCGACATTCACGAACACGCAGC
Source organism: Streptomyces sp. NPDC053513 (assembly GCF_044544765.1). NCBI lineage: Bacteria > Bacillati > Actinomycetota > Actinomycetes > Kitasatosporales > Streptomycetaceae > Streptomyces > Streptomyces sp. NPDC053513. The sequence goes on along the minus strand of NZ_JBITXP010000030.1, from coordinate 49,546 downwards.
CCGGAACGGATCCGGCCGGAGCGTCCGCGGCAGGGGTGTCGCAGCGGATACGGTCGAGATCCTCGGTGCCGCCGTCGTAGTCAAGCGACCACTGGTAGCCGGTCTTGAACGGGCGGATCTTCCCGTCGGCGGGAAGAATGTTCGCGTCGATCTGAATGTCAGGCTTGAACCGGTAGTCCGTACCGGCCAGCGACGTATCCCACGTGTACGGCGTCGTCAGCGTCGCCGAGTGCATCTCACCCGGCACCCACCACGGCTTGCCATTCCACGCCGTCACCGGCTGCTCCTGCGGAGTACAGAAGTTCTCACACAGGTGGTTCCAGCCCACAAAGTTGATCTCACGGAACGCGGGCGGGATCTGCTGCGCGGGCTCGATTGTCAGGTGCTCGGTGAACGTGTTCTGTCCGTCAAGCTCGATCATCCGCAGGAACATGAACTTCGCCACAGCCTGCGGCACACCGTCCATGCTGATGATCACCGGCACCGACCGCACATCGCACTCAATGAACCGCGTCGCGAGGATCGATTCAAAGTCGGTGTTGCACCACTGCACCCCGGCCGTCGCCGCAGCCACACCCGCCTTCGCGGACGCGTGGGGCGCCTTGCCCTTGGGCGCGGGGGTCGACTTCCCGAAGCACACCTGACGGCCGGTCTCATCCGGCTCACTGCACTGCTCCACCGCATCCTTCGCCGCGGTCGTGGCCCGCGCCGACAGCGGCGTACCCGGCTGACCGAGAGGCTTGGTCTGGTAGTAGTGCGGCTGCTGCGCGTCGAAGTGGTTCGGGTTGGGGCTCGCGTAGTTCGGTGTCGGCAGGGTGAGATCCACCGGTAGCTCCACCCGGAACTTTGCCCACGGAGACCACACCGTCTCGTACAGCGAGCCGTCGTAGGCGTTGGTGCGGAACACATAGTTCGTGTTCAGTGCCAGCTTGCCCGCCGGAACGTCAACCTTCGCCGTACCCCCTGAAGCCACATAGGGGGAGACGATGACGCCATAGGTGGAGTCGTTCAGCTTGACCTTGGTGACCGGATTCCCGGCCGCGTCTGCGGTCCACACCTCGAACGTCAGGTTGACCTGATCCCCATCGGGGTCGGTCACCGTGTTCGTAAGCTGCACCTTTTGCGAGTTCACCCGCTGGAACCCGCCAGGCGCCGCGTTCCTCGACAACGGCGCAGCCTTGGGCGTCTTACCCGACGCCGGGCGGGCGCCCGCCGCCGCGGCGAACGTGGTCTTCTCCGGACCGTGCACCTTCGGTGGTGCCGCATTGGGGTCGGGGTTTACGGCTGGAGCCGCGCCCGCCACTCCGCCGGCACTTAACAGCATCAGTGCTGCGGTACCCACCGCAAGAGCGGTTTTCCTTCTGGTTCTCGACGTGCCGAACAAGACATGTCCCCTCTGGCCCCACCGCCCTCCAACCCGGCGGCAGGACACTGCTGGTGTGTGTCGCGCCGCCCTCTTTCCTATGTGGGTAGACGGCCCATCAGCAACGCGCCCAACCTGGGCAGTTCGTCTTTATCCGCCGCTAACGGACGTGATCCACACCACGGTTGTACGCGCACGCGTAAGAACCCTGCGGGGGAGTTGTGGAAAGCTGCGACCGTGGCCCCCTTCGTCACCTACCCCGACCACCCCGCGTGCGGCATCTGCTCATGGCGTTTCGTCTCTGTCCGCGAACTCCTGACTTTCGATCACCAGTGTTCTACCGTCGTTCCGTGGACGCCTTAGCACCCGGAGATCCCGTTCAGATCGGGCCGTACCGGATCATCGGCCGGCTGGGAGCCGGAGGGATGGGACGGGTGTACCTGGCTCGCTCGGAGGGTGGTCGCACCGTGGCTGTGAAGGCCGTCCATGACGGCTTCGCGCAGAACCGGGAGTTTCGTCTCCGGTTCGCCCAGGAGGTCGCGGCCGCACGCAAGATCGGCGGAGCATGGATCGCGCCAGTCCTGGACGCCGACACGGATGGCTCTGTTCCCTGGGTCGCCACCGGGTACATCCCGGGCCCGGACTTGCATGAGGTGATTGTGCGGGGCCATGGGCCTCTGCCCCATGACTCCGTCCTTACCTTGGCCAATGGGCTTGCGCACGCGCTGGTGGACATCCACGGGGCGGGCATGGTCCACCGCGATCTGAAACCGTCCAACATCCTGGTCACCGCCGACGGGCCACGCGTGATCGACTTCGGCATCGCCCGCGCGCTGGAGACCCCGGTCGACGGCTTCCTCACCCGCACCGGCGCGGTGATCGGCTCCCCGGGGTTCATGTCCCCCGAGCAGGTCCGGGGCGAGCGGCTCACCCCCGCCTCGGACGTGTTCTGCCTGGGCACGGTCCTCGCCTACGCCGCCACCGGCCGCACCCCCTTCGGAGACCTGACCAGCGGCGCCCACGCGCTGATGTTCCGGATTGCCGAGGAGAAGCCGGACCTGACCGGTCTGCGGCCCCCGCTGGAAGACCTCGTACGGGACTGCCTGCGTAAGGATCCGGCGCGGCGCCTGTCCACCACCGAGCTCCTCGCCCGCACCCAGGCGTGGGCGGTGGGAGCTGTCCCGGCTTGGCTGCCCGGCCCTCTGCTGGCCTCCCTCGGCTCGCAGGCGGGTCGCCTCTTGGACGCGGATGCCCCAGCCCTGGCAGACACGACTCCAGCGGAACCGGCCCCGGCCCCGACTCCCACGAAGCGCACTCCGCTCCCCACACCACCGCCCCAGCCGGCGCCCCGGCCTTCACGCCGACGCGTGACGATCGTGACCGCCCTCGCCGTTGTCCTGCTCGCAACGGCGACGGCGGTGATCGTCCCTCAACTGGGCAAGAAGAACGCAGGCGGCGCGAAGGACCACCCGACAACCACCACGGCGTCTCCCTCCTTGAAGCCGGTCAACAGCGCGGCCTTCGTGGGTACGTGGGTGGGCCAGGCGCAGGGCGACGAAAGGAAAACGACGCCACGACGGGTCCAGTTCGAGATCGACAAGGGCACCCCGTCAACTGGCAACACCGCCGACTATGTCCTCCAGTATCGGGAACGAAGCTGCCTTGGAACCGCGAAGGCCCTGGCTGTACAGAACGGCCGGACAGCCTTCTCTTTCGAGGGCCGTGAGTTCTCGGAGGGCGACCCGAGCTGCTCGCTCCCTCAGACACTCTCCGTCCAGGGCGATGCCCTCCTGTGGCGTCACGGCGACGCGTCTATCCTGCTCTCCCGCCAACCGGAGCCGACTGCAGAGCTCGACGACGTCTTCGGGGGCGGGTGGACCACGACGGACACCAGGCCCTCGATGACGATCGAGAACCTTCGCGCGCGACCGAACTCGATTGTGGACATCGGTGGCGGCACAGGCGACAGCTACTGTCCCCTCGCCACGGTTGTCGTGACCGTTGCCCCCGACCACCTGGTGCTCGGAGAGGTGTCCCCTCCTGCCGGCCCCGACATGGGCATCTGCTACGGCCACGGCACCTTTGATATCCGCCCGGCAGGCAAAGACCGCCTCCGCGTCACCACCAACCGAGGCGTCCCCTATCTCTTCACCCGCACCAAGACCTGAGGCACGTGAGATCACCGCCGTGTCTACGTCAGCGAGCCCGGCGACACCCTGGGCTGGCTCTGTTCACTAGAACGGGCTCTGGCACAACTTCTGTGGAGCCACACCGCCCGGGCTTGTGTCTGCCTCAGGGCAAGCCGCTGATCTGGCGGTTCCCGGCATGCTCCGGTTTCGGACCTCGAGGTTCGGCTCGACACCGCAGAAGTTGTGCCAGAGCCCCGGTTCCGACAGCACCGCCCATGCGAACGGGACGGGCCGGCGTGGCTGATGGGTGATCACTCGTCGGTGCATCGGGTGGGTGCTGCGCGGTCGGAGTCCGCGGCGTGGAGGACTTCGCGAAAGAGCAGGTCGAGGTCGCTTTCACGGGTGCGGTAGTTGCACAGGCAGGCGCGCAGGACGGTGCGGTCGTGAACGGTGACGGTGGCGAGGTAGGCCGTTTCTCTCGGATCATCTGGTCGGCGAGTTAACCCGGAAGGAACGGCCTGGGCGCGAGGCCGGGACAGATCTCGCGATGGCGGCTGGACGCGACGAAGGGCCCTGCTGCCGAAGCCGCGAGGCCCTTCGATGTTGCCGTGCGCGTGCGAGGTGGCGATGCGCGTGCTGCTAGACGGGCTGAGCGCACATGACGTACAGGTCCATGCTGTGAGACTGCGCGTCGTCGCCGGCCTCGGTCCACCAGCCGTCCTGGGAGCCGGTCTCGGCGGCCTTGGCAGGACGGCTCGCGAACAGGCTGGCCCAGGGGCCGTTGGCCGAGGCGCCACCGCCGACGACGGACGTGCCGACCGGGCACTTCAGCAGCCCGCCGTAGGGGTCTTCCTCGGTGGGTGCGTTGTAGTTGCGAACGGCCAGCTCGCTGATGGGGTCGGCGCAGACCGCGTAGGCCGTGGTGGTCGTGACGTCATCGGTGTCGTAACCGCTGACGACCCACTGGTTCGGGGCGCCCGAACCCCTGGACGAGGCCGGGTAGGACTTGCTCGTGCTCGTCTGGTAGCCCGCGGGGATCTCGCCGCCGCCGCCCAGGACCACCTTGCCAGTGGGGCAGGTCAAGGTGACCGCCCCGTTCTCGGGTAGGTCGACGGGGTTGCTCTGCCGTGCGCCCCCGGTGGTCTCCTGTGCGCCCTGCCGTCCGGGGCGCTTCCTCTTTGATCATGAAGCTGTCACCCAGGAGTGATCGACAGCGCTCTCGCCTTCGTCGGTTGCTCCCGAGCCCCTGGCCTTCGGAAAGGCACTGAATGATCCTGCGCCGGTATACACCGCGCTCCTTCGCCGCCCTGGTCGCGGTCCTGCTCCTCGCCGCGGCTCTCGTCCCGCTCTCCGCCGCCTCCGCGAGGGCGGCGAGCCCGATCTGTCTGAGCGGTGCACTGGAGTACGACTTCCTCAACGCCGAGGAAGGACCGTCCAAACCCCTTCGCTCCAAGCGGGCCCGAACCGCCGCCGTCGAACTCTGGGGCAATGAGAAGCCGGCCGACGCCCCGCGTCTGCTCGCCTCCGGGTTCACCGCGACCATCAACGGTGACTTCAACCTCTGCTACACGCCCACCACGACCACCGCGATGAGCTCCCTGTGGGTGCGGTTCAACGCCCAGTACCAGGGCCTGTGGAAGGTCACCGACAACTCCGGACGCCTCTACAGCTTCGACACCCCCACCCGGACCAACGTCTCCGCCAGCACGAACCTCGGCACCGTCAAGGCTCCCGCGGCCAGCTCCCGGGCCTGGCACGCCTTCGACACCGTCTTCGACCTCTACGTCACCCGCACCAATGACGTGAGCCGCTGCTGGACCACCCGGGAGACCGACAACAACGCCTGCACCGGCGTCACCGTCCGCTGGGGCGAGGAGAGTAAGGGAACCAGCTTCGACGCCGGCATCGTCCAGCTCTCCGGCGCGGACCCGGACTCCCAGCACGTCACCCTCCACGAGCTGGGTCACTTCTTCATGTGGGTGCTCTACGGGCGCAGCATGCCCGCCGTCACCAACTGCACATGGCACTACATCGCTGTTGCCAGCTCTGACACCTGCGCGTGGACCGAGGGCTTCGCCGACGCCGTCTCCACGTACGTCAGCGCGGAGTCCCCTCCGCGGTACGTCTTCAACAACGGGGACAGCTTCGCGTTCACCTACGGCAACGGCTGGGGCGTCGGCGACACGGTCCAGGGCAACGTGGCCGGCGCGCTGATCGACATGAGCTACTACCACGATGCGGGCTGGGCCAGGACCATCGACCTGCTCGCCTGGACCCGGCCCGCCACCTTCGCGCAGTACTTCGCGAAGCGGCCCGCGGCCTACCCGCCGCTCGCCACCACCGGCCCCGTGCTCGACAAGCTGCTCAAGCACGCCATCGACTACGGCCCCAGCATCGTCGGCGACGGCAAGTACCACACCCTCACCAACGGCAGCGGTCTGGCGCTGGAACACGCCAACGGGTGCAGCATCCCCTTCGACGGGTCCGTCGTCTACCTCGCCCCCGTCGACACCAATCGGCCCCAGCAACGCTGGAAGGTGACCGCCAACGCGGATGGCACGGTCACGATCACCGACGGCTGCTCCACCCCCTTCATCCTGACCGCACAGCCGACCGGTGACTCCAACATCACCGCCAGGCCCGTCTCGCAGAACCCGCCCTACAGGACGTGGAACATCACCAAGACCAACGGCACGGTGCGAATCGGCCGACCGGACACCGGCAGCCTCCTCGACACCAACGGTGTCTACGAGGGCGCCCCCGCCACCAAACGCCAGCCGAACAACACCAACTCCCAGTCCTGGGTGGCCATGCCCTGACGCCCCCCCCGCACGTGACAAGTCCGCCACACCCCTGGACAGGGGAGGGTGCGGCGGACTCGTCACCACGGCCTGACCGGGCACGCCGGCTTCCGCAACCTGAGGTCATCGCGGAGAGGCCGGCCCCGGGGAAGGCGTCAGCGGAACTGGAAGTGGGCGACGTGGTCGCTGCCGTCACTCAGGCCCAGGTGGAAGGTGCGGCACGTGCCGGCCCAGGCACGGTCGGTCTTCCACACGTAGGTGTAGGTGTCGGTGGCCGCGTCATAGATGAGACCGGAGGTGCTGACGGTACCGGTCTCGATCGGGTCGACGGCGGTGCCATCGCACGCGGTCTGCCGGGAGGAGGGGGAGCCGGCGGCCAGGATGTCCAGGCCCTTGTCGCCATCGAGGGAGAACTTGATGGGGACGGCGCGGCCGGCGTTCACCGAGTTCACGACCGGCGCGTTGTGCACGGGCGCGAAGAAGCCGGAGAAGGGGAACGCGGGGCTGGGGTGACCGACCTGGGTGTCGGCGGAGGCGGTGCCAATCGTCGTGTTCGCGTGGTTGACGGCCTCGGCCTGGGCGGTGACGGTCCCGCTCCCGGTGGGAACGACGGTGAGCGTGAACGATGCCGGGTCGGTAAAGCCGACCAGGTTCCAGCAGCTGCCCGAGGAGCCGGCGGCGAAGTCGCAGGACCACAGATCGCCCGAGGTCTGGGCGGAGGTCACCGTCGCGGCGGCACCGGTCAGCTTGATGTTGACGATCGGGGCCTTGCCCAGGTAGTCGGGGCTGCTGTTGGGCAGGTCGACGGTGACGGTGTAGGGCTCGTTCACCTCGACGGGGCCGGCCGGCGCGGTGACCTGGACGACGGAGTCCGCCCGGGCGGGGGCCGCCAGGGTCAGCATGCCGCACACAGTGGCCGCCGCAGCGAGGAGGGCCACGGGGCCGCGCCGACGGGACGGAACGGGGGTGGGGGTGGAACGAGACATGAGGGCGCCCTCCGTAGGTGGGTGGAGGCCGTACTGCGGCAGGCCCTGGCGGCCTGGCACGACGCGGCACGGCTGTGGGCGTGCCGGCCGCAGGGCGGCGGTCGCCGGAGGTGACAAGCGGGAGTTGTTCGTGTTCGGTGTGTTACCGGGGCGATCCTTCCACGGGATCTTCACGTGTGAGCGGGTTCCCCTGAAGCCGTCTCAATCGAAGCAAAGTGGCTGGAAAGCGGCACAAGGGAGCCCGCCCTCGGGTGTCGGGGAGGTGGCCGGGTCGGCGTGTCAGGCTCGGGGCAGGTCGAGAACCATCGCCGGCAGAACGGCGGGCTTTGCGCTGTCGTTCATCGTGGGGTTCGCGCTGCGTCGCGGGGGCGGGGTGCTCGACAAGCCCATGGCTGGGTTCTGAGGCGTTGCGGCACCGGCAACCTCTCGTTGTATTGAACGTGTTGACCGACGCCCAGTGGGCCAGGATCGAGCCTCTGTTGCCGGACCGGACTCCCCGCCGAGGGGGGAAGATGGCGTGATCACCGGCAGGTGATCGACGCGATCGCCTGGAAGTACCGGACTGGGTCTCCGTGGATGGCTCTGCCCGCGGAGTTCGGCTCGTGGAAAGGGGCCTGCAGCCGTCTGCGGAACTGGGCGATCGACGGGATCTGGAAGCGAGTGTTCACCACCCTGCTGGCCCAGGCGGACGCCGATGAGGACCTGAGCTGGATGGTATCCGTCGACTCCACGGTCGTTCGGGCACATCAGCATGCGGCTGGAGCCCGCAAAAAGGGGCTCCAGCCGACGAGCCGGCGGACCACGCCATCGGCCGCTCCCGAGGCGGGCTGACTACGAAGATCCACCTCGCCGCTGACGGCAACTTCCGGCCGCTGGCTTTCGTGCTTACGGCCGGACAGGCCGGCGACGCGCCCGTCTTCACTGAAGTGATGGCAAGACTGCGCGTCCCCCGACGTGTCGGGCGTCCCCGGATTCGGCCCGACATGGTTCTGGCCGACAAGGCGTACTCCTCCCGGGCTATCCGTGAACACCTGCGACGGCGAGGGATTCGGACGGTCATTCCGGTCCCAGCCGACCAGCAGGGCCACCGGCTCCGTCGGGGCAGCCACGGCGGCCGGCCGCCTGCCTTCGACCGCGAGGCATACAAGCAGCGCAACACCGTCGAGCGATGCATCAACCGCCTCATACAGTGGCGAGGGATTGCCACCCGCTACGAGAAGACCGCCACCGTCTACCTCGCCGGACTCCACGTCGCAGCCATCTTCATCTGGTCAGCGCGATGATCTGAGAGAAACGGCCTAGTGTCCTGAGTCGGAAGTTCTTCGGTAGATCTCCGCTTCGATCGACCAGTGGTCACGCCCGCTTCCAACCAGGTTGGAGCTCGACTTGGAACCGTCGGTCCAGAGTCCGGAGGCTGGGAGAACTACCTAAGAATCTCCGACTCAGGACACTAGGGCCTGTCTGACAAATGATCACCGAGCGTGTGCGTGTTCGGTCCAATTGCCTTGCCGTCCTGACGCCGGCCAGTGATTCTGGGCAGGTGCCAGGGCAGGGGAAAAGAAGGCGGCGGCAAGAGGACGCGCGGCAGCGGCTTGCTGCTCGCACCGCACCGGACGCGGGCCAGTGGGAAGTGGTCGTTGAGACTCCGGACCAGGCGGAGATGCGTACGCGGTTGCGCCGTCTTCAGGAGGCCGGAGTCGACGGGTCGATGATCCGGATCGACACGCTGTGCGGGCGCCTGGGGCTGCCGACCACCTACCGGCTGAGCCGTTTCGTGACGGACCCCGTACGAGAGTCCGAGCACGAACACTCCGATCATTGATCTTGTGGCTGGTCGAGGTGAGTTGACGGATGCGGCGTGGGAGCGAATAGAGCCCCTGCTGCCGCGGGTGGATGGGCGTGGCCGTCCGTGGCGTGATCACCGGCAGGTGGTCAACGGGGTGCTGTGGCGGCTGCGGACCGGGGCCCCGTGGCGCGACCTGCCCGAGCGGTACGGACCCTGGCAGACCGTCTACGAGCGGTTCGCCCGCTGGGAAGCGGACGGCACGTGGGCAAGGCTGCTGGAACACGTCCAGGTCCGCGACGACGCGGTGGGCCGGGTGGAGTGGACCGTCTCCGTCGACTCCACGATCAACCGAGCCCACCAGCACGCCGCCGGCGCCCGCAAAAAGGGGCCGCAGACGGGGACGAACTGGAAGATCCAGGCCGCTCGCAGACGCGCCAGGCCCTCGGACGATCCCGAGGCGGGCTGACCACCAAGGTCCACCTCGCCGTCGACGGCCGCGGACTGCCGTTGTCCATCGTGCTCACGCCCGGCAACGTCAACGACGCCACCGCGTTCGGCCAGGTCCTGGACAGCATCCGCATCCCGCGCGCCGTTACGGGCCGACCTCGCACGACACCGGCGCGGGTGCTGGGTGACAAAGCGTATTCCAGTTGGACGATACGCCACCTGCTGCGGCGCCGGGGCATCGTTGCCACGATCCCCGAACGCCGCGACCAGATGGCCAACCGCCGGCGACGTGGAACCCAGGGCGGTCGCCCACCCGCCTTCGACAAGGACATCTACCGCGCCCGCAACGTGGTCGAACGATGCTTCGCCCGTCTCAAGCAGTTCCGTGCGATCGCGACAAGGTTCGACAAGCTCGCCGATCGCTACCGGGCTGGAATCGTCGTGGCAGCCCTGATCCTGTGGCTCCGCGAACCCGCCGTGTGATCATTTGTCAGACAGGCCCTAGTGCATCAGCTCGGAGTGGGGGTGCTCGGGCGTCGCCTGACACACATAGAGCTGCTGGTCGTAGCCGCTTCCGATCTGGACGGCAGTGGGCTGGCGACGTTCGTAGGGGTCGAAGCCTGGAAGTGATTCATCCGCCGGTTCCTGGTGCGGGAGCCAGCTGCTGTCGTCGTCGCTCTCGAACGTGGCGATCGTCAGTAGGGCATCCATGTCACTGCCGCACGCAGTGCAGAGCCGAGGGCCGGGGTCGGTGGAGGTCCACCGCGGCCAACCGCCGACTTTCCAGCCGGGCGCGCCCGCCAGTTCACTGTCATAGAACTCTTCCGGGCACGACTCGTAGTCACTGTCTATCTCCATGTCGGAGGCCTGCCACATGCGCCAGTTCCCGAGCTGCTCCTGCAATTCCTTGCTCACCTCCAGGTGGTCGGGATATTCGGTGACCTGCTCGGGGCGGAGCAGGCACGGCTTGGGGAGGTAGTCGTCGAACTGCATCGCGGGCGGTTCGGGGGGCGTGGTGAGGATGTCGGTGACCGTGGCTGTCGACCGCCAGAACAGGGCGGTCTTAGGCATGATCGGGTGGTCGAAGGGGCACCAGAGGACCTGGAGCAGGTCTGCTCCCTCGGGTGTGGGCAGATCGGGCACGTCCCGCTTGTACAGCTGCGCGACCGGCAGCATCGCGATGGAACCCTCATACGGGGCGACCGCGACCTTCACTGGGTACTTCTGAGGAGGGGTGATCCGCTCCAGGGTTTCCCGTTCCTGATCGGTCAGACTCCGTCCGCGGGAGGCGGTACTGATTTGCCGCTTCAGCCTCACGTCCGTGGGCGGCAGCGCCCGGTTGTTCCTGTCCACTACATGAGGTTCCTCGCAGTGCGGCCACGGCTCATCGGCGGGCCACAGCAGTGGTCCGCCGATGGAACTGTCCTGCGGTGACGGGGTCCCCCGGCGGGGGTGCAACCGGGTCGCCGTGCGAGCTAGCGGAGCCAGCTGAGGGAAGACCGTGGTCACGTCGAACGGCCGCGGCGGAGTGGTCGGGGTACTGTTCATAAACTCGATCTTGCCAACTGGCTATGACAATGGGACCCGCAGCCGCCTCGGGATGCTCACCTTCGCCGTCGCGCTCAAGGGCGTCCCCGTCCCTGAGATCGCGAAGAAGCTGACCATCAAGACCGGGAAGAACGCGGGCAAGTCTCCGTCCGTCGCCTCGCTGTACCGGGCGCTCGCGGAAGCCGAGGAAGCCGCGGCCGACGACGGCCTGCCGCTGCGGCCCAAGCCCGTACGCATCCGCCGGCTCGAGGACCCGCTCACCCCTGCGGACCGCGTCCGCACCTGCGCGCTGCAGAACCGTCACCAGCTTCCCGAAGGCTCGCGGGCTGAGCCCGGTGAACGGGGCTATCCAGGACGGGTCCGACGCCGTGATCACACCAGCCACCCCGCGATCATTCCAGTTGCCGACGCCCCTCGTTCTGGCCGATCCTGCCCACTTCGCAAACGAGGAGGTCATGTGGGCTTGATCCTGTTTCCTGCAGACGGAGACAACAGCAGTCCAGACGTCACATGGTCCTGCATCCGCTTCAACGACTTCCGGGAACGGCTTGCACGGGCCGAGGGGTTCAGCCTCCCGGAGATGTGGGGCTTTGGGGGCGACCGGCCGTGGAGCGACATCTCCACCACCCTGGAGCCACTCCTCGATCACCCTGATGTCGGTGGTGACGCCCTCTCTGCTACCGACTGTGCTGCGATGCTGCCCCGCCTGCGAGCGATCACCGGCGAATGGCAGGAGGAGCCCAATGAACCACTCCTCCAGCAGCTCATCCAGGACGCTCAGCAGCTGGCGGTTGTCCTACGTTTTTGCGTAGACAAGGATGTCGAACTGATCTTCGGTTGACGTTGGGGAGTGCCCAGACAGCCGACACCTCACTCCGGCCGCAGTTACGGGACAGGTCTTAGCCAGTCCTGCTCGGCCACCCAGGCCCGCATCGCCCGGCTCCAGTGGGCGGACAGCCCGTCCCACACCAGCACGACTCGTTCTCCGCGGTAGAACACCTTGAGCTGTTCCAGGACCTCGATGAGGCCGTTAGGTTCTGTCGTCAAATGTCACGCCCACATCAGGAGTGACGCGAGGGTGACGGCTGCTTCGTAGGACTCGGCGGTCTTGTCATACCGGGTGGCGATGCCCCGCCACTGCTTGAGGCGGTGGAAGCACCGTTCCACGACGTTGCGCTGCTTGTAGACCTCGCGGTCGAAGGCCGGCGGGCGGCCGTCGCGGCTGCCGCGGCGGGCCCGGTTGCGGACCTGGTCGGCCCGCTCGGGAATCGTGTGGGCGATCCCCTTGCGGCGGAGCCAGATGCGGATCGCCTTCAAGCTGTAGCCCTTGTCGCCCAGGACGTGATCGGGCCGGACCCGGGCCGCCCGGGTCCGGTCCGGGGCACCCGGATCGCCTCCATCCCGGCCGTGAACCGGGCGCGGTCGTTGGTGTTGCCGCCCGTGACGACGAAGGCGAGCGGACGGCCCCGCCCGTCGCAGGCCAGATGGATTTTGCTGGTCAGACCGCCTCGGGACCGGCCGAGGGCCGGGTCGCGGAGCCCCCTTTTCGGGCCCCGGCCGCATGCTGGTGGGCCCGGACGACGGTGGAGTCGACCGACACCAGCCACTCGACGTCGCCCGCCGCGTCCGCCTGGGCGGCCCGCAGCATCCGTTCGAACGTCCCGTCCGCCATCCACCTGCGAAAACGCGTGTGCAGCGTGGCCCAGGGCCCGTAGCGCTCGGGCACGTCCCGCCAGGCCGTCCCGGTCCGGAACTTCCCCACGATCCCGTTCAGGACCCGGCGGTCGTCCAGCCGCTTGCGTCCCCGCAACGACTCGGGCAGCAGCGGCCGGACGAACTCCCACTCGGCGTCCGACAGTTCATGGCCACGTATCACGACACCATGATCCACCAGCGGTGATCATATGAAGAAACTGCCTAGCGGCGCCCGGCCGGTCAGTCGGAGCTGACGGCCGTCGGATCCGGGAGCAGATCGGGTAGTGCCGGTGACTCGAGGCTGGTACGGGGAACCACCCGGGCGGCCCCGAGGCACAGGGCCGCAGCGACGACCGCCACACCCGCGCCGCAGGTCACGACGAGGCCGGAGGGGCAGAACGGTATGCCGCCCGGGATGATCGGAGAGGCCAGCCAGTAACCGAGTGCGGTGCGCCGGTGGCCACGTCGATGCGCCTGCACACCGAAGCAGGCCTTTCGGCGCTCGGTGTCGAGGTAATCCCCGGAGGGTCACGCTGCAGCGCCCTGTACCGCTGCTGCTGGGTGTTGTCGGACAAGCGGAAGCTCCCTTAAAAGGCTGCCCTGGGCAGCCCGCCGCACACTTGTTTGATCTTCGGAAGATTGGTTGCTCTAATGAGCCCGCCGGAGGCCAGGGGAGGCCTTCTGCCGGGGCAAGGGGCCCCTGACCACGGGGGAGAGATCCCTCCTCTTTAGGCCGCCCCGCGGCCCGAACTGGAGCAAGAGCTGTGAACATCAAGACCGCCCGCCGCATCGCCGCCGCCACGCTCGTCGGTGCGGCACTGATCAGTGCCGCACCCGCGTCGGCCGCCGACTGGTTCTCGTCCCTGGACGGCGTGACCGCGTTCTCGCTCGGAACCCACGGCCAGATCGCTGTGAGCGACACTGCGGTGGACGGCAACCCCGTCTACGCGAACTACTACCGCCGCAACGGCAGCGGCGTGCAGCGCCTTTGGAACTACTCCGGCGCAGGGAAGACCGTCTTCAGCAACTTCGACGAGTCGCACCCCGTCACTTGGATCGAGGGTTGCATCCACCACAACGTCGGCTACCCCGACTGCGGCCCCATCCGCTCGGAGTAGTGACCCCCGCTCGCTGAGCAACCCGAGGTGCGCGGGTGCGGCTGACTGGCGCGCCCTCCGCATCCACTAGGGGACCACCCCTCTCTCTTTGCGAGACTTTCGCCAACTAAAGCGGAGCAACAACGATGAAGATGAAGACCGCCCGCCGTGTCGCCGCTGCCGCGGTCGCGGGTGCGGCACTGATCAGTGCCGCACCCGCGTCGGCCGCCGACTGGTTCTCGCAGGCCTACGGCGTGATCGCGTTCTCGCGCGGAACGCACGGCCAGATCGCGGTGAGCGACACCGAGGTGGACGGCAACCCCGTCTACGCGGAGTACTACCGCCGCAACGGCGTCGGTCTGGAGAGCCTCTTTAACTACGCCGGCGCAGGGAAGACCACCTACAGCAACTTCGACGAGTCGCACCCCATCACCTGGATGCGCGGCTGTGTGCAGTTCACCCTCGAGCCGGACTACTGCGGCTATGTCAACCAGGAGCGCTGATCGTCCTCGTTGAAAGCCTGTGGGCGGGGCGTTCTTGCCTGAACGTCCCGCCTCCGGGTCCGAGAAACGTCTCGCCCTCCCAGTTGGGTCGATCCGCGATCTGAACCGGAGTATCAAGAATGAATGCCGAGACCGCCCGTCGGGCGGCAGTTGGTGCCCCCGCATCGGTGGACCATCGAGTTCCAAGCGCCGGCCCTGAATGCGAACGATGATGCCCCGTCCGTTCCGGGCCTCCGCCAGCACCGTCCGCTTCATCGCACTGCTCTGCGCATCGGCCGTGACTGCGCTTTCGATTGCAGTCGTCATCGCCACACGCGCGGCAGAGGAAGGGCGCGACGTTCGGGAGGCGCGGCGGTCGCCCGTGTACGTGGGGCCCGCCGACCAAGGGGCCGTCCGGGCCTGGTGGTCGCAGGTGTTCGACACCGTGGCCGGGGTTCAGTCGACCGTCGTCTTCATCGCGCCGGCCGGCGCCGACGCCCCCCTGCCGCCCGGAGTCGAGGCATGGCCCGCGCCGGGTGAGGTCCTCCTGTCGCCCGCGCTCCGCCGGGCCGGAGCGGGCGAGGACATCGCGCAGCGCTACGGCCGGGACGCCGGAATCATCGGTGCGGCCGGGTTGGACACCCCCGGTGAACTGCTGGCCTATGCCAGGCCCGCCAGCACGGAGCTCTTCCCGTCCGGCATGACCGGGATCTCCGGGTACGGAGGCCGCCTGGGATCGGCCATCGGCCCGGTGCTGTGGGCGCGGCCGCCTGCTGCTCTCCCCCCGGTGGTGGCGCTGCTCGCCGGGCTGCCTGCGCTGGCGCTGGTGGTCTGCGCGCTGCGCGCCGCCACGGCCCGCCGCGAGGAACAGCCGGGCCTGCCGCCACGCGGGCGGCACATTGCCGGGCTGCTACGGACGGGAACGTTGCCCGCCGCGCTGGGCGCGCTGCTTGGTCTCGCTCCCGCCGTCGCCTGCGCGTTCATCGACCTACGGCTTCCTCAGACGGCGTTCACCTTGTCGGCCGTCGACCTGCGGGCGCACCTCTGGTCCCTGCTGGCCGCCGGACCGATCGCCGTCTGCACGGTGCTTGCGGGCTATGTCGCGACGGACCTGCTCCGGCGGCCCGTCGCGGCCAGCAGGCGCCCGGCTCGTAGCGAGCGTGTCACGGGGTGGGTACTGATCGCTGGCGCGCTGGCCCTCCTCGTCGGCATCCAGGGCAGCGGGCTCTTCCCGCAGGGGTCGTGGGCGCGGGCTGCCACCAACTGGGCCGGAGCGACGGCCGTCGTGCTGGCCCTGGCGTACCTCGCCGTACCGGCGACGGCTGCATGGGGCGCCTGGCTCGCCCCGCACGCCGGTGCCCGGGGCCTGCTCGGAGCAGCCACCGCTGCGCGACTGATGACGCACCGCCCCGCACCTGTCGCCAGCCTCTTCACCGCGGTGCTGATGGGCCTTGTCGTGTCACTCCAGGCCCTCGCCTGGTCCACGCCGAGCGGCCTGATCGTGTCCGCCGCCGCGGCAACACAGGCGCGGGTCGGAACCTCCGTCGTCACGGTGGACGTGGGGCGCAAGGCCACTGCGCCCCAGCTGGCGCGGTTCCTCTCGGCGCAGCACGCCGACACCCGAGTTGTCGCCCTGCGGCCTGCAACGGACGGTCTCGGGCCCGTCTTCCAAGGGGACTGCCGGGACCTCGCCCTGCTCCGGCTGGCATGCCCCGGGGGCACCGCCGCAGAGCCCGGCGCACTCAACCCGGGCGACGCCCGGCTACAGGAACTGCTGCGCTGGAACGGTGGCGGTGGCGGCCGCTTTGGCATCCGACATGCAGACGCAACGCAGGCCGTACTGGACCCGGAAGCTCGCGCAACCATGGTTATGTTCTCGGTGACCGGAGGACAGCTGGACGTCCCCGCCATCCTCCAGGCCGGCTACCGCTTCCTTCCCGGTGGGGTGTCGGCCCGCCCGCCCGGTCGTGACTGGATCGACGGCACGGGCATGAACCGTCAGCAGTCGCAATGGATCGCACTGGCAGGCAGCATCGGGACGGTCCTCCTCCTGATCGCGGCCGGTATCGCGACGGTACGCAGCCTCCTCGACGCCCCGCGACCGGGACCCCAGGACAGCGACGCAGAGCTCCTACCACCCGGAACTCCGGCCGCCACAGCCGCATGGCTCGTGCTGCCCCCGCTGCTCGCCGCCCTGGCGCTGGGCGACGGGCTCGGACTCTGGCTGGCCTCGCCGATGGTCATGAGCGACGTTCCGTTCAGCTCCGCTCGCCTGGTCATGGCCTTCGCTGCGGGAGCGGCCGTGGTCGCCGCAGGGCTGTGCTCCTGGGCGGCTGCGGTGGTACCCCGTGCCAGCCACCGGCCGTGGGCGCTGCCCAATCCACTTCCGGAGCCGGACGCCGCCCGGACCGGCTGATCGCCCGGACACGAGGCACCCGGCTGCGGGCTTTGATGAGGGCATCCATCCGCCGGTACTCGCGGAGCGCGGCCTGCGGGGCGCGCTGCGCGCGGTGGCGCTGGACCACCCGCAGGACGTCAGAGGTGCCGGTGGACGTGGCTGGGCGGCCGGGAACGCAGGGAAGCGTGCACGTACTTCGCGGTGTGCGAGGTCCGCGCGAACGCCGCCTGCACTCGAGGCCTCCCGGGTTCATAGCGGCCTGCTCCTCTCCCCCTCCTTGAGGGGAGTGGGGGGAGGAGGCCGTCAGGGGGTGTAGGCGACGTTGCCCGCCTGGCAGGCCCACTGGCTGGCGACGGCGTTGTCATCGATGCTGCCGCCGTAGATGGTCAAGCACAGGTTGCCGGACTCGCGCAGCGGCGCCGATTCAGGAAGCCACACCCACTCAGCCTAGGCGATCCGGTCCATCAGGTCGTCGCGGATCTCAACCAGGGGGCGCCCGCCGCGGGGGGCGCTGGACAGGGCCCGGGGCAGGAGAGAGCAACGGACACAGGCTTTTCTGAACTATCGCTTGGTTCCCGCCGAATGAGCTGTCGAGCTCATCCATGCCGGCAGGTGTGGCCTCACCACTGCAGCGCATCTCCCCGACCTTCAGTACCGCCCGCTTTCCCCTGTTCTCCGGGCGGATGCGGCTGGCTCGGCGAGATCGAGGGCCTGCGCGTCAACCTCGCAGGCGCCGAATCCAAGATCGGCCAGATCGACTCAGCGGCGTCAGGCGGCTCGGTCCTCCTGATGCTGCCGACGCCTCGGTCGATCGAGCAGGGAGTGATCAGGTGCCGCGTGGGGAAAGGCCAAGGAGCACGACAGCCTTGCCTATTGGGGGGTATGCCGAAGGCCCGCGCGTGCGGGGTGCGCACGGTGGGTTCGGCAGCGCGAGGAGGCCCCTTACAGCGGCTAACACAATGAGGCGGGCAGGCAGCGATGGCCGTGTCTGCGGCGGGAGTTGAGCGTTCGACTCCGTGTGGGGACGTCACCGTGGATTGTGCCGGATGAGTTGTGGGGCCGCCTGGAGCCGTTGTTGCCGCGGCGCGAGCGACGCTTTCGGTATCCCGGCCGCAAGCCGCTGCCGGACCGGAAGGTGCTCTGCGGGATCCTGTACGTCCTGCACACCGGAATCCAGTGGGAGCATCTGCCTTAAGAGCTCGGCTTCGGCTCCGGCATGACGTGCTGGCGCAGGTTGCGGGACTGGAATGAGGCCGGCGTCTGGCAGCGCTTGCATGAGGTCCTGCTGGCCGAGCTCAACGCGGCCTCCCGGGTGGACTGGTCCCGCTGCGTGGTCGACTCCTCGCACGTCAGGGCGTTAAAAGGGGGAGCCAGACGGGCCCATCGCCGGTCGAGGAGCGGGACCATTGTGTCGAGGTTCAGGCCTGCGTGGTGGCGGGCTGGTCGTGTTCAGTGTGTCAGGTTGGCGAGTGCCTGGATGCCTTGGAGTACTTCGGTGGCGGTGGGGGCGTTTGCGGGGTCGCTGAGGCACTGGATCATCACGCCGGACATGAGGGCGAGCTGGACGGTGCCGAGGGTGCGGACGGTGGTGTCCTGGACCGTTTCTTCGGGCACGCCGTCCAGGATGGCCGCCATGCCCCGGCGTCCTTGTGTGACGCCTGCGGTGAGCGCGGTCCGCAGTTCCGGCTGTCGCTGGGCCTGCATGAACAGTTCCACCGAGGCGAGCCAGAGGTCGGGGTGGGTCGCGAAGTCCTGGATCAGGTTGTCCCAGATCTGCTCGAAGTGGGCCCGTGAGGATCCGTCGGCGTCGGGGGTCAGGGCCCGGCCCATCGCATCGCCCCATTCGTCGAGGAGCTCGAACAGCGCCTGGTTGAGCAGTGCTTCCCTCGACCCGAAGTGGTAGCCGATGGCGGCCGTGCTCACGCCGGCGGCCGCGGCGATGTCCCGCACCGAGGTGCGGTCGTATCCCCTCTCCCGCAGGCATGCCTTGGCGCCGGTCAGGAGGGCTTCGCGGTTTCCCATGCCGCAGATCCTAACGCGCTTCTCAAACAATCGTCTAACCCGATCGAGCTAGACAGGCGTATTGTGCGATCGCGCAAATCTTTGTAGTGTTCCGGCCATGACGAAGGTCAAGAGCGTTTCCAGGGGACTGGCCGCCGCCACGCTGACCACAGGTCTGGGGATCGCCCTCGTAAGCCCGGCTCAGGCGGCCACGGGCAACGGGGCCGTGACGGCCGGAACGGTCGTGACGACCACCGGCGGCGCCGTGCGCGGCGCCGCCGACAGTGACGGCATCTGCAGTTTTCAGGGCATCCCCTACGCGGCCCCGCAGGTGGGCGCTCTGCGCTGGGCCTCGCCGCGTCCGGCCGCGCCCTGGGCGGGAGTGCGTGAGGTGACCGTGCCGGGACCTTCCTGCGCGCAGCTGCAGGGTGCCCATCGGAACTCCAAGCGAGTCCGAGGGCTGCCTCTACCTGAACGTCACCACCCCCGCGCACCAGGCCGGGAAGCGGCCGGTGATCGTGTGGATCCACGGTGGCAGTCTCATGTTCGGCAGCGGCGACCTCTACGGCCCCAAACGGCTGGCCGCCGAGGGCGCGGTCGTCATGACGGTGAACTACCGGCTCGGCGTCATGGGTTTCCTGGGCGACCCGGCCCTCAACAGCTCGGGGGCCTCGTTCTGAAGGACCGGCAGGCCGCGCTGCGCTGGGTCCGCTCCAACGCCGCCGCCTTCGGCGGCGATCCCGCGAACGTGACCGTCATGGGCGAGTCCGGCGGCGGCTGCAGCGTCTGCGACCAAACCTGGTCGGTCCCGACCCTGGGCACCGCGCAGCTGCTGTCGCGGTGCCCAGGGTCGGGACCGACCCGGATGTTGGAGTTCAGCGAGCGCGACACCCCGCAGTGGGCAGGCGGTCAGACCCTCAGCTTCGAGCCGCGTGCCCAGCACATGGCGGAACTGTCCTACCTCTTCGACTTCAAGACTCCGCCGTTCGAGAAGCTGACGGCACCGCAGCAGAGGCTGGGCAAGCGGATGACCGACACCTGGGTGGACTTCGCCGAGACGGGCAAGACCGACTGGCCGGCCTTCCGCAACGGCGGCTACGTGCAGTCGCTGACCTCAGGCCCCTGGAAGCGAGCCGACTTCAGCAAGGACCACGACTACACCTTCTGGAAGAACCTCCACTGACCCGCCCCACACTCGCGTCCGCAGACGAGCCGACGCGGATGCTCAATACACCTCTGACCCCACCGAACCGAACGAGCACTACACGAAAGGGACCATTCTCATGACCAGCACCGCACCCCTCGCCGACGCCCGGATCCTCGGCCTGGCCCACTACGCCGCCCGCGGCCTTCTGGAACACGTCCTGTCCCGGCACGGCATCACCTTCACCCAGCAGATCGCCCTGCGCGCCGCCATCAACGCCGACGCCCCGCAGACACCACATGACCTCATCACCCAGATCCACGACTCCCTCAAGACCGACCCCGCAGACATCCACGCCGTACTCGACGACCTCACGGCCCGCCGGCTGCTCACTCTGGACGGCGCCCACCTCCGCGCCACGGACACCGCACGCGAACTGCTCACCGCCATCACTGCTGACACCGCCCCCGTCACCGCCCGGGTCTGGGGTGACATACCCGCCGAGGACCTGGCCGCTGCCGGCCGTGTCCTTGCCCTTGTCACCGAGCGGGCGAACGCCGAACTTGCAGCACTGTCCTGAACGGACTGCCTTGCCCCGCACAGCGGGAGGCTACCTTCTCTCAGGTGCATCGCGGATAAACCTGAGGTCGCGTATTGCCTCACGGGACCTTTGCGGAAGGGGCGCCGCCCGATCAGCAGCCCCGGCGTCGGGGCTTTGGGTCAGGTCCAGGTCTCGTGGCCAGCTTGGGCAGCGTGAGCCTGTGCCGGGTGACAGGGCATCCATCGCGGCACAGGCGTGGGCGAAGCCCCAGATGATGATCGAGGAAATGGCGAAGCGGGGCAGGCTCGCGGGGGGTTCCGCAAGGGTCTGATCCTGCGCATTTACGGCGGTCTTCTCCTGCCGAGGCGCGAGGGGAAGGGAGCGGAAGACGTAGCTGCCGCAGGCGGCGTAGTCGGAGGTCTGCTCGTAGCAACCACCCCCATGAAAGATGCGCTGGCCCCGCTTGCGAACCAGGACCAGTCTCAGGGCGGGGCCTGGTCGTGCCGGATGCGCGTATGACGCGTCTGTCCAGACCGCCCTTCGATGAGCGCATGGATCAGCCGCTGTTCGCGCTCGGGGCTCCCGGCTCACCCGGGGGCCCCACTGGTCTGATGAGGCAGTTGGCGGGGTTCGCCAGGCCCGACAAAGGTTTA
This sequence comes from Streptomyces sp. NPDC053513, assembly GCF_044544765.1. Classification (NCBI taxonomy): domain Bacteria; kingdom Bacillati; phylum Actinomycetota; class Actinomycetes; order Kitasatosporales; family Streptomycetaceae; genus Streptomyces; species Streptomyces sp. NPDC053513. Next base: position 28,475 of record NZ_JBITXP010000030.1, on the reverse strand, counting down.
TACAAGCGTATTGCACATTTGCGCTACACGTAGGTATGTTTGATCTTGTCCGCAGAGCGACTGCACACCGACCCGGGGGAGTACCGTCATGACCGCCCAGCCCGCTCGCGCCACCCTGACCGTCGACGGCCGCACCCTGTCCTACCTGGACTTCGGCGGCACCGGCCGCCCACTGTTGGCCCTGCACGGCCACCTCTCCGAGGGTGCCTCCTTCACCGCCCTGGCCGCCGCCCTCGGCCCCGAATGGAGAGTGATCGCCCCGGACCAGCGCGGCCACGGCGACTCCGACCGAGCCCCCGACTACACCCGTGCCGGCTATGTTGCCGACCTCCTCGCCCTCCTCGGCCACCTCGGCATCGACCGGGCGGTCTTCCTCGGCCACTCCCTCGGCGCGATCAACGCCATCCACCTGGCCGCCGAACGCCCGGACCTGGTCGAGGCCCTGATCAACGTCGACACCGCCGTGGACCTCCCCGACCACGGCACCAGCCCCCTCTCCTTCGTCCTGGGCTTCACCTACACCGCCGCGACCCGCGAGGAACTGGCCGCCGCCTGCGGCCCCCTGGCCGCCGTCCTCGGCCCCGTCCTGCGCCCACTCCCCGAGGGCACCGGCTGGCGGCTGCCATTCCACCCGCAGGACACCGTTGACTCCGAGAACCTCGTCCACGGCGACCACTGGAAGCAGTGGCTCGCCACCGACTGCCCGGCCCTCCTCATCCACGGCCTGCGCAGCCAGGTCCTCCCCGCCGACCAGGCCAACGCCATGTGCACCAAGCGCCCGGGCACCCTCTACCGCTCCCTGGAGACCGACCACTTCGTCCAGCAGGCCGACCCCGAAGCCTTCGCTGCCACGGTCCGCGCATTTCTCGCGACCATCTGAAGAGGCTGAGCGGTTGAGGCCGGCAAACGGCTTGCCGACCAGTACCGGCCGTCGGACTTCGGTCAGTACGAAAGTCGGTTCTGGCCGGACCGGCCGTGCGCCAGACGCTGCGCTTCGCCCGTGACCTCGGCACCGGATGGAAGGGGCGGAACGTCTCAGGTCGCCTTCCTCCAGAGGCCTGCAACGGATAACCGAACGGCTTGAGCGCGCTCACCTGCCCCTCTCCACGGCCATTCAACACCCGCTGCAGGCCCGGACGCCGTTGTACGGTCGCACTTGCGGTCAGAGGAGAGCGCTGTGCGACCCCTGTCCGTAGCCGGAAGGGACGGTACACAGCATCCGGGCTCCTGTTCCGGCTTCAGGCCGACGATGCCGTGGCTTGGTCGTGTCGTGCCAGCATGAATCCTCGTCTTCGGCTTTACCGGCCCGGCCGCGTCGCCCGCCGGATGTATCCGCCTCTCCCACCCGGGGAGGCGGCGGGTGGGCGGTGCTGCGTTCCCGTTCGGCGAGCGCTTCGGGCGGTGCCGCGCACCGATCGGCGGTGAGTCCGCTCCAGCCCGGAATTCCGCACGGCTCGAATAGCGCCTCCCGCCAACTGGCGCGAGCGCATGGGACGCCGAGCGCTGGGAGGCGTACGCCAACGACCAGGACGCCGCCACGAGCCTGGCGGCGGTGACGGCGCGCACCAACCGTCAGAAGGCCGACCAGGATCCGGGAGAGTGGATGCCGCCGGCCCCGGAGGCCACCTGCCGGTATGTCTTTGAGTGGGTCGCCACGAAGCTGCGCTGGGGCCTCACGGCGGACCGGGGCGAGGCCGACGCATTCGCCCTGTATGCCGACGGGCCGTGCGAGGGCTCGATCGTTCACTCCACCCCGGCCGCCTGACCGACGAAGTCCTCGCCGTATCGGCGGGGTCCGCTCGGGCCTTCGGCCGGCCCCACTGTCCCTGGCGCCCTCTTCGTGAACAAAGCCGCATCACACCCGCATCAGACCCGGGTACCGGTGACCGGAAGGGGGCGGGCGTGCGTGTGCCGGGCAGGACAGGCCTGCCCGGCACACGCATGTGTCAGATCCCCGGCCCCGATCCGGGGCTCCGGGGATCAGTGGTGATGGTGGTGGCGGCCGCCCCAGGACTCGGTGTCGACGATGCGGCCGCGGTCGTCGCGCAGGGTGGCGGTGTCGGAGTGGTTGTCCCACACGTAGTCGCGGCGGTCCTGGTACAGGTCGGTGCGGCTGTCACGTCCCTCGCCGGTGTGGATGCGGACGGTGGAGCGGCCGGCCAGGCGGAAGTCGTGGAAGCGGTAGCGGTGGCCGTCCTCGTCCTTCAGGGTCCAGCCGTCGAGGTCGACCGTGTGGCGGCTGTTGTTGGTGATCTCGACCCACTCGGCGTTCAGCGACCGGTTGGAGCGGGTGTCGCGTCCGGGGCTGTCGGCCTGGACGGCGCTGATCTCCACCTTCGGCGTGCGGTGGCGGTCGTCGTCGTGGGCGGAGGCCGGCAGGGCGACGATGGACACCATGGCGCCGGCCGCGAGAACGGTCGCGGCGATACGACGGGCGGACGAAGAAGCAGACACGGGTGATGTCTCCTGGGGAACAGTGCTCCGCCGGCCGATAGCGGCCGGTGGGAGCGGTGCGGGTCCCGGTCCGGTGCTGGGCCGAGGACCCGAACTCTGCCGCCCCGACCAGCAGGTTGGAATGCCCGCTATGCCCCGTTACCGGGTACGGACATTTCTGTAACTGTCGCCTGCATCGGGCACGCATATGCCACCGGCGTGGCCCTGACATTCACTGTGAGCTACATCCACCCGTTCAGTGATCAACAACAAACCCTTACGGCCCCGGCGCACTACCGGCCGCGCCACCCAGCGCACTGCGCCAGTGGAGTGACCGGCCCGGGTAACAGCCGTTCTGCACGTTTCTTCGCACGCTTTGATGCTCATCGCGCAGGTGGGTGGATTTGTTGTCCGAGGCGAGGGGCCATGAGGACGGATTCAGACCGTCGCTGAAGGTCCCTGCCTGAACCAGGGCCGGCCGGCCACGGATGTCGTCGAGCTCGCCGCCGTCGCCCTGGTCCTCATTGCCCTGATTGCCGGCGCCGGCTCCTACAGCGAGTAGCCACCGCCCTGAGCCTCCGGCACCCACGAGGCGCCGGAGGCCGGCGTACCACCACGCGAAGGCACGTGAGACTCGCTGCAGGCGCACAACCCGGTTTCACCTCACCGAGGACAGCTGCGCGCCCGTCGCCGAGCGGTACCGGCGCGACGCTCCGCAAATCGGGGAATCAGTCGCGGGGAGAAGTGGGCTTCCAGCCCGGCGGGGCAGCCTCGGGCACGATCTCGAAGAGGGCGTCGACCGTCCACACCTTGCCCAAGTCAGATTCTTTGTGGATGCGACCGCTGTAGACCCCCACCAGCGCGGTGACCGACTCGTCATGCATGATCACATCGCCGCCGACGACGACAGGCTCACCTGGGCGGATGTGCATGAGGACCGGAGCCCCTGACTGGCCCTCCCGTGTACGGGAGTCCAGCAGGAACCCGGGCAGATCGTTCCAACCCGCCAGAGGCTCGCTCGCGACCGGCGCCACGGTCCAGACCGCGAACGGCCAGGTGCCGGCGTCTCCGAACGGAAACCCGAGAACGAACAGCTTGTCGGTGACCCGCAGGGGAAGGGCGACGTCCACCTCGCTGGCTTGCTCGGCATGGCGCTCAGGGGGGAACAGATCACGCAGGGTAGGCCAGGTGTTGGGCATGGATGCCTCCACCACCCCCTCCGGAAGGGCACCGATGTGCAGCGCCGCAATGTCAATCCGCCGGTCGTCGGGGCTACGCCACCGGCGGTTGTACTGGAACTCCCCGTCGTACAGGTCGTACCGCTGGATAATCGGCTGGAAGCCGCCGTCTGCCGTGCCAGCAAAACGAACGCGCACATAGTCCGGGCAGAGGCCCTTTTTACTCATGATCTTGCCGTTGTCCGAACGACGTCCGCTGAAGACGTGCCAGGCGGTGACGAGCCAGTAGTCCCCAGGGAAACCGATCAGGAATCCGGTAGCGGGGCCGAGGAGGGTGTCCTCAGCCCCTCCAAGGGAGTGATGCCAGGACTCGATGTAGAGGGCGCCGAGGGACAAGGTGTTCACACGCTGGATTCCTTGCATCCCCGGAGACTACGCGCCGAGCTTCACCCGAGAGGGGGACGAAATGAGGAACAGGGCACATCCCACCGTGCCAGATACCAGGATGTGGATCACTTCGCGCCGGTCCGCCGTCCGGCACGAGGAGGCACGCCGGCTCGCGCCGGATGGTCCGACACGCCTGCGGGCCGGGGGCGGGTGCCGATCGCCGGAGAACCCACGTACAAGGAGTACGGCGCGGGTCCGGCTCCTTGCCGCGCCGGCTGCCCATGTACGACTTCCTGCACGACGCCCTGGCCGACTTCCTGGGCGGCATCGGCGCCGCCGCCTGCGCTGCTGCCGCCGCGTGGGCCTACCGCCGGGTCAAAGCCGCCCGGGGCGTGACACGTCCCGGTGATCCAGCCCCCGCGCCCGAGCCCACCGCCCCCGCGGAACGTTCTGGTGGGCATGGAACCGATTGACCCGATCCACCTGACCGAGCCCGGCCTCGTCGTCCTGGACATCACCGCCGCCGACGAGGCCACCATCCACGCCATGGCCGAGCAACTCGACCGGCACTGGGCCACCTCGGGAGCCCCACGGGTGCGCCGGGTTCCGGGCGAGCCGGGTGTGACCGCCCGGCTCTACGCCGACCTGCGGCACTGACACGTCGCGCGTACTGAACAGGACGACGGCGAGCGCGGGCACGGCGCCCGTCAGGAGCGCGGCTACCACCACGCTGGTGATCATGATTCGCCGCATGGACGGCCAACCGGCGTCCCGGCAGGACGTCACGGCCGGGCACCCGCGACCACCCCGACGAGGGAGTAATTGAGCGGGCGTGACCGCATCCCTTTTCCCCCTCGACCGCGCCGCTTTCGTCAAGGTCCGCTGCGCCCCGTGCTGGGGCACCGGCCCCGCCGCCGCCCTGGACGGCCCCACGGCCCCTTTGCACGCCGCCGCCCGCGAGCACCTCACCCAGGCTCACCCCGGCGCCCCCGACGATGCGTTCACCATCGAGCCCGGCCGCGCCGTCATGGGCTGGGACGGCATCGAGCCCCCGCATGAGTGGTACGGACGGATCTTCCCGCCCTCCTGGTGAGGCCGGCTCCTGTGCCGTGAGGGTCTAGCCTGGCCCCGGCCCGGGTGTCGACTGGTCGTTGCCCCGCCGCCCCGTCCGGCCCTCTGCCTCCCCTGTGCAGGGGGCCGGACGTCGTTCCAAACCCCTGCCAGGCCCCCGCCGCCCCGCGCGGAGGCCGTCTCCGTCGTTGAAGCCCCTGCCGCACACGGCAGGGGCTTTCGTCGTTCGAGCCCCGCCCCGTTCACCCGTGCGGGTGCTTTCCCCCTCGCGTACGCGTACGCGACTTGTGCAGCCCGCCCCCAACTCCCCCCTGAAAAACCGGCTATTCGCACATACCGGGATATTCCGACATGTTTCCGGCGCGGCCCGGTGAGCGGGCCGCGCCACCGTGAGATTCGGAGTGAGCGATGCGTGAGACGTACGACGTGTACGGGGCCGCGAACCGGCTGCGGGTGCCGGTCGCGGCCTGGCGTTGGGCCACCGCCTCGGGCCTGGTTCCGGCCGCCGACGTGGGCCCCCGCCAGTGGTCCCGGACGGCAGTGGAGGCCGCCGGACCCCGAAACGGTCCGCGCCGCCCTGCGCGGACCGGCCGGAGCGTCCTGGGCGGCAGACCGGCTCACCGAAGCCCTGGGGGAGCCCCGCCGTTTCCGCCCGCGCGTGACCGCGTCCGCGGTCGGTCACCTCGTCCGCGCTGGCCTGCTGACCTACCTCGGCGGCGAGGTCGCCTGCCCCGACGTCCACCCCGACCAGGTCGCCGCCCTCGCCCGCCGCCGTGACCTGCCCGCCCTCCTCGACCGCCACGTCCCCCTCGGCCCCGACCAGGCCGCCCGCCGTCTCGGCGTCCGCCGCACTGACTTTACAGACCGTGCTGCGTGTGTCCGCTTCACTCGTTTGGGCGGCCTGCAGGCCCCTGACGTTCGCTTTTACCGATCTGGGCAAGCCTTTCCGTCACGTGGCGTGAGAGGTGGTGCCTGTGCGGAGTGGGATGGTCCTGGACGGCATCCGCGTCCAGCCGATGAAGCCGGCGGACGGCGGAGGGTCCTTCGCGATCGTTGGGCCGGACGGCTCGGTCGACAAGGAGGCGGACAGCTACCTGAGAATGTTCGAAGGGTCGGGCACGCAGAAGACCTACGCGTACACCCTGGTGGACCACCTGCGCTGGCGGGCACGCGAGGGCTTGACCACAGAGAAGACAACCCTGAGAGACCTGCACTGATACATGGGCGCCGTCGGGGCGAAGGTGCAGATGCCGTTCCTTCGGGACGTCCAGGGCCGACCCTCCAGCAGGCCGAAGCGCTCGCGATCACCACGAAACGCTCGGGAAAGTCGACTGCGGCCACCTGACCCGTTCGGGCCGGCCAACGCGGCATGGGCGGCAGACTTGGCTGACGCGGGCGCTGGGGGAGCCGCTGCCACGCTGTCGCCCGCGCGTGGCCGCATCAGCGATCGGCCACCTCGTCTGTGCTGGCCTGCCTCGGCGGCGAGATCGCCTGCCCCGATGTCCACGCCCAGGCCGCTGTTCTTGCCCGTGGCCTCGGCGTGTGCCGTAGCGGCCACGGGCGACGGTGCCTCTGGATTTCAGCAAAGCAGTCACTCACAGTAGCGGTCGGTATTGTCTCCTGGATGGTGTTGTACAAAAGTTGTACGCTCGCCTTATGAGTGTGGGATTCCGTCCTACCGAGGACGACACGGAGATCATCGAGGCGCTCAAACGCCCCGGTGAGAAGACGAGTGACGTACTCCGCCGAGCTATACGGGCCTTGGAGCGGGAAGAGTGGCAGCGGCAAGCGCACGCGGACATGGAGCGCATCGTGGCCAGCGGCGAGAACCTCGCCGACGAACCCGACGAGTGGGGCTACGACGAGACCGGCCATCCTGTCGATCTGCGTAACGATCCGGCCGAAGAGCCTCGCAGGGTAGACGTGCTTGCAGAGGTTGAGACCGAACTGGCCCACCGAGGTGTGCCGTGGCAGAGGCCCCAGGCGGGTGGACTCCGTGGACAGCGACGTCTCCTTGCTGCAGCTCTCGCGGCCTCCCGGCGGCGGAGTTCTTCGTCATCCTTGTATGTTGGTAAGGCCGCACGGCACGCTGCTGATGCCCGTGCAAGGCTGCTGGGGCAGGCAACCTTCATGGAGAGCTGCCTCGATACATGGCTGATGCCGTCCACCCCGCGGCCCCTGCCGTGGGGGACGATCGGGCCGGCCCACCTAGAACGACACCACGATCGCCGGTTCCGCGACCTTTTGTGGGTTGTGGTGAACCAGGATCAACTGACCAAGGGGCAGCAGAAGATCCTGGACGAACTTGCTGAGTCGCTGCGAGGGGACGAGGCCGCAAACGCATGATCAGGGGGGCGGTCTACCGCATTGATCTCGGCGACGCCAAGAGGGGCCATGAGCAGCGAGGGAAGCGTTACGGCATCGTCCTTAGCTCGGCCCCCGACACCTGGTCCACCGTGGCCGTCGTCCCGACATCGACCAGTGCTCAGCCAGCGATCTTTCGTCCCGAGCTCGAAATCGAAGGTCGCTCAACACGAGCTTTGGCCGATCAGCTCAAGACGATCGACACCAACTACGTCATCGGTGACCCGGTTGACTACCTGACGCACGAGGATCTGGAACAGGTCGAGTACGCCGTCGCCAGGTTTCTGGATCTTCGGATCAACTCGCAGTACTGAGTGCGATGCGCCAGCTTGCTGATGGATCCTCGGAAGTTCCTCGACTTCCACCAGACCGGCGTTCCTGAGACCCTGCTACATACTCGAACCCGCGGCGCTGGAACCCCGGATTCAGGTTGTAGTCCGGGTGTCCGACGGCAATGTCCTGTACTTGAAGGAGACAGGAATCGAGAGGGCCGAGTGATGCACGGTCCATAGGTGTGCAAGATGTGGTCTGGTACGACAACGGCCTGGTTGTCTTCCCTCTCAGGGCGAGACGATCAGGCCGTTGCGTGTGTGGGAGCAGTGACCGCTAGCAGGCTTGAAGGCCTCGTGTGAGCCGGTGCCGCCTACTGGTCAGGTGTTGGTGTGTGCTGTGGCTGCGGTGAGGAGGCGTTCCCAGGTGCGGGGGGTGCTTCCGTGCTGTTCGGCGAGCGCGGCGGCGATCCGGCTCTTGGGTGTGCCGCCGGCCGCGGTGAGGGCTTGGCGGGCGGTTTCGAGGCGGGGGTCGCCTTCGTAGGCGTGCTGTTTGCGGGGGCCCTGGGCCTCGCCAGCGCGGCGGCCGCCGCCCTTGCCGCGGCCGGGGGAGTTGTCGCGCCGCTCGAGGACCTCGCGGCGGGGCCAGAGCCGGGATCCGTGAATCGTGGTGCCGGGGGAGAGGTATCCCTGGGCGGCGTAGGAGCGGAGGGTGGCGGTGGTGATGCCGAGCAGGGCGGCGGCCTCTTCGGCGGTGAGGAGGTCCTCGGGGTGCTCGCCGGCGGGGAGGGCAGGAACCGGCTTGCCCGCGAGGTACGCCTCGGTCTGGGCGAGGTCGTAGAGGAGGTGGCGGCTTTCGGGAAGGAGGCTGGGGACGCGTTCGCGGAAGGCGGGGGCGTCACGGCGGCGCCAGGTGGCGAGGGGGACGCCGGCGCGCTGGGCGATGCCGGCTTCGTTGATGACGGGGCGGCCGCGGGGGATCACATCGTCTCCTCGGGTCTGTGGCTGGGGTGCGGCCGTATGAGGGCGGCACAGGGACGGGTCCTGCTTCGGGTCCGGACTTTGCGAGGAGCCGGCGGTGTGCCGGGCCGCTTTCGGGCGGCCCTCCGCCGGCTTCACTCATGTACAGACGTCCGCCTCACAGGGCGACACTTTCAACGTTGCATCACCCTGGCCTGATCGGTACCGCCCCCGCCCCAGTCAGGCGCGCAACCGGTCCAGTTCGCTGCCGATCGCCTCCCGGAGCACGTCGTGCCGGGGACCCAGCCTGAACTGTCCCTCGCTCCACCAATCGCGCGGGTAGAGCCAGACCGGAGGGCCCACGACCTCGGCCGGCTCCCACTCGAACCTGGGCCACACATGGGCGTGGAGGAACGGGTCCTTGTTCCCGAGGATCTCCAGGTTGACCCGCCGGAACGCCGGATCAAGGCGCCGGCAGGCACGCTCGACCGCCTCGCCGAGCTGATCCATGTCGGACAGGAACGACAGCCGCCGTCCTCGCGGCAGGTCGGACAGCCGCTGCACACCCGGTTCGTCCACGAGGAGAACCGAGTACCCCGGCAGGAACTGCACGTCACCGATCACCGCGAACCCTGCCGTCAGCCGCCGCAGCACGGTCGGGTTCTCGCCCTTCAGAGCCGCCCCGATCCGGTCCTTCCGCCATTCGTCGCTCATGAACCCAACCTACGATGCCGACAGCAGACCGACCGGCCGCGCTCCCCCGACCTTGATGAGGCTCCCTGAGTCTCCCCACCCCATGCTTCTGCGTCGGCCGGAGTTACTCCCTTGGAACCCACCCGTGACTTCAAGGTCGTGGCATGGCATCGTCGGGAAGCCCGCCGATCAGGACCGTCACGGCTTCTGCTGCACTGTCCAGCTCCTGCAGCCGTCCGTCGGCGAACCGCACCCGGTAGCGGCCGTTCTTGAGCGGCATGGCCTGCGGCAGGTCGCGGCAGATGGGTGGCGCGGCGCGGCGGCTGAAGGTGAGCCAGTGCATGTTCCGTCCCGGCGACAGGACCCGAAGCCGCTCCTGTACGAAGGCGGCCTCGACGAGTTCGTGCAATCCCGTGTCCGGCGTGCGCGCGGCGGCCTCGCGCAGCTGGCGCCACCGCACCGGCACGGCCTCGCCACGCTCGTGGGCCTTGGCAAGCTCCCAGGTCCGCAGGAAGGGCCACCGGGCGACGAGTTCACCCACTTGAGGCCCCTCCAGCCAGGTGTGAAGCGCCCCGGCGGCCTCGGTCAGATCCGAGGTATTGCCGGAGGCCATACGGACGTCGCTGGCCCAGCAGTCGACGATGAAGGAACGCTCGCCACGGGCCATCAGGACGTTCGCCCCCTGGTCGCCGCATTTCACGCGCGCGGCCATACGGCGCCAACCGGGTGAGGACATGAGCTCGACCGCGAGCCCGTAGCCCGCGTCATCGGTGACCGCCTGGAGAGCGTTCTGCAAGGAACCTGCCTTGACGACCTCGGGATAGAACGTCACTACTCGTGCATGGGATTGTTCGGCGCCGCGCCGCCGGCAAGCTCGTCCATGCCATCGAGTCTGCCAGGAGGATGAACCCCCATTGCCGCGGCTTCGCTCCTGGTGGCTGCGTAGGTGACAGCGGAGAGCCGGACCCGGATACGTACGAGTCGTAGTCAGTTGCTTCCCTCGTTTTCAGACGCCTTGGTTCCGGGAGGTCTAGACAACCGCCTTGCATTCCAGTAGGTGAGGTTGCTTCGGGTGATAAGGGTGTCGGGGTGTTCGGGTCCCAGGATCCGTATACGGTCCTCAAGGAGTTCGGCGGTGGCGTCGGCGGCGCCTTGTGCGTCTCCTGCTTCCCCGCGCCAAGCGGCGAGGTTGCTTCGGGTGGTGAGCGTGTCGGGGTGTTCGGGCCCCAGAATCCGTAGCTGGTCCTCGAGGAGTTCGGCGTAGGCGTCGGCGGCGCCTTGTGCGTCTCCTGCTTCCCCGCGCCAGTGGGCGAGGTTGCTTCGGGTGGTGAGGGTGTCGAGGTGTTCGGGCCCCAGGATTCGCAGGTAGTCGTTGAGGAGTTCGGAAGTGGCGTCTGCTATGCCTTGTACGTCCCCTGCTTTCCCGCGCCAGGCGGTGAGGTTGCTTCGGGTGGTGAGGGTGTCGGGGTGTTCGGGCCCCAGGATGCGCAGGCAGTCCTCGAGGAGTTCGGCGTAGGCGTCGGCGGCGCCTTGTGCGTCCCCTGCTTCCCCGCGCCAGCGGGTGAGGTTGCTTCGGGTGGTGAGGGTGTCGGGGTGTTCGGGTCCCAGGATCCGTAGCTGGTCCTCAAGGAGTTCGGCGGTGGCGTCGGCGGCGCCTTGTATGTCCCCTGCTTCCCCGCGCCAGCGGGCGAGGTTGCTTCGGGTGGTGAGGGTGTCGGGGTGTTCGGGTCCCAGGATCCGTATACGGTCCTCAAGGAGTTCGGCGGTGGCGTCGGCGGCGCCTTGTATGTCCCCTGCTTCCCCGCGCCAGTAGGCGAGGTTGCTTCGGGTGGTGAGGGTGTCGAGATGACTGGGCCCCAGGAGACGGTGAGCAGTGTTATGCAGGTCATCAAAGTAGGTGTGGGCTGCGGTGACCTGCCCAGTTCTTCCGAGGGTTTGGCCTGCTATGAAGAGAACGGTGTGAAGTCCGTCGTCTTCTTCGCGGGGTGGGCTGGCGGCTTGTAGCGCGCTGGCGTTGGCGATGAGTACGGGCAGAGCCCCGTGGGCGAGGCGCTCGGGCCAAGCCTCAAGGAGGGCATCGGCAGCAGCCAGAACGGTTGTCGTGTGTTGTTCGGGGGTGAGGGTGTCGCGGGTGGTGTGCTGGACCAACGCGTGGACGCGGATGGCATCAGGGGTGCGATCGATGAGGCTGAGTCGGTGCAGCACGCTGAGGGCCTGCATGACCTGCCGCTCCTCAACCTGCTCCCTGTCCTCTGCAGCTTCGGAAACAGGGTCTGCATCTGCGGCCTTTCGGCCGAGGTAGGCACGGGCGGCTTCGGTAGAGGTCAGTACGGTGGGGATGCCGTCGGGGGACAGGACCGACAGCAGGGCCAGCAGGGGGCGGGTCATGCCGACCGGGTGCAGGTTGTCGGAGTGTTGGACGCTGAGGTCCCAGACAGCCGCGACGGGGAGTTCTTGGTCATCGGGCAATGCGTCGGGGGTGAGTTCGGCCAGTCGTGCGGTGCGCTCGGTCAGCATTCGCTGGTAGGCGGTTGCGGTGTGTCCGGTGTCGGCGAGGTAGGCAGCGGCTTGCGCGAGAGCAAGCGGCAGATATCCCAGGGCATGGGCCAAGGTGCGCAGGTCCTGCTCGGGTTCAGCGTGTCCGTAGTCGGTCAGGCGTCGGGTGAGGAACGCTAGGGCTTCAGCAGGGGTGAAGACGTCGACGTCAATACGTGTGCCGCGATCCCGCAGGGCGGCGTCGCGACGCCGGGTGGTGGCCAGGGTCTGACCGAGGGGTGAGGCGGGGGGCCACAGGCCGGTCAGGTGGTTGGGGTTGGTGATGTTGTCCAGCACGATCAACCACCGCACCGCCCGCGTGCCTGGCGCGACCGGCCGTGGCTGGAGCCACGCCAGGAAACAGGCGGCACTCTGCTCGTCGTCCTCGCCGGCGCCTGGGGCGGTGAGGCCGAGGGCGCGGGCGGCTTGGGCGTAGGCGGACAGGACGCCGGAGCGGTCGGTGGCCGTGGCCCACACCACCACATCCGCCTGACCATCGGCCAGCTGGGTGCGCGCGTGATGGGCGGCAATCTGGGTCTTACCGACCCCACCCAACCCCGACAACACCCACCGCGCCTCACCCGGCTCTGCTTCGCTCTGGCTGGTGCCGCCGTTACTTTCGGTGTCCGAAACGGGGGTGCCGGTAAGGACGACTGTTCCGCCGTTCTCCAGTGCTGTGCGCAGCAGTCCGCTCTGGGACCGCGCCTGATACCGACTTGCCGCCGCCGGCACAGCGCCCACCACGACCGGGAACGACACCGACTGCCCCGATAGAGCTGCTCCACCTATATGGACTGCAACGTTCTGCAGTGAGACGTTGTCTCCGCTGATTCCCAGCCCCAGATGCCCTCTTGCCTCCAGCGCGCGTTCGCCTATGCCAGCTATGGCCTGAGGCGGAACCGGCGCTATCGGTGGCGCCGACAGCGGTGCAGCGTCGGAGATTTCCTTCGGCGTTTCGGATTCGGGGTTCGCGGTGTTGTTCTTCTCTGCCCGTTTGGGCCACAGGGGGCTCACAGTTGGGTTGACGGTCCGTCCTGCTTGGGGGCGTCGCCGGTGATGGCTTCGCCGATAGAGCCTCCGGCCTCGACCCCCCGCTCACCGGGAACCCCTGGCGCCGCGCCGCTTGGGCCACCAGGGGCTGGCGTGTCGCCGGAGGGGATGGTGGGTGAGGGGTGGGTGAGGGTGTGGCCGTCTCCGGTGACCGCTCGGCCGATCGAGCCTCCCGCACGCACCGACCGCGCCCCGCTCACCGGCGGGACGGCGGACGGTGACGGTGGTGCGAGGGTTGTTCCCTGCCGGAGGGCGAGGGCCAGCCCCGCCAGGCCCGCGGCCGCGCCGACGATGCTGGCCGCCCGGTCGCCGGTGTCCAGGTCCACGAACACGGCCACCGCGACCAGCCCCAGCATCACCACGGCACACAGTCCTGCGGTCACCCGCCACCACGCTTGAGACATTCCACCTACCCCCACAGGATGAACAACTCGCTTCGGCAATGAGACACCGGTCGCGTTGCCGAAGCGTCCATCGTAGGAGTAGCGGCGGTCGGCCGGTCCGAAACGGAGGCATACGTAGCCTCGGTAAGGAGCTGGTGACTGCGCTGCTGTATGTCGTCCGCGCTCTGCCGGGTGTGTGATCGATCTCTGGCCTGTGCTGGTCTAATCAACAGCTTCAAGGTAGGGCGCTTGGCGTACAAGTCGATGAGGTTGTGAGTACCGCTTCAGTCCTGCAGCCTCTCGTGTGCGCGTACAGCCTTCGGGCTGTGTCGTCGGTGGGGTGTCCGGTCTGGTGTTCACCACCAGGTGTTCGGGTCGTGTGTGGACTCGGTGGTGGAGGGGTCTGGTGAGGGGCTTCCGTCTGGTTCGATTCCGTGAGGCCACAGTGTCTTCCACAGGGGTTTGACGCGGTGGTTGGGGTAAGCAGGGTCCCCTCGGTCTGCTGCTTCGAGGGCTGTTTGGACAGCTCCTAGCAGGTCGCCGTTCTCGTACTGGAAGCGGGCGATGCTTGCCAGTGCTTCCGGGTGCCCGTGCCGGGCGGCGTCCTCCCACAAAGCCTCCGCCATCTCTTTCCGGCCGGCTTCTTCGTGGTCGAGCGCGAGGTCCGCGAGGAAGCCTGTCAGGCCGTATCGGGCGGCTTCATGGGCATAGTGCTCAGCCTGTTCGAAGAGTCCTCTGCCCTGACGCATCATGGCCAGGCTGCCCAGACACTCGGGTGACCCGAAGGATGCCGCCTCATGAGCGAGGTCGGAAGCTTCTACCGGCATCCCGCGCTCTTCGAGCACGAGCGCCACTTCGGCGAGAGTGTCGGGCTGACAGCACTGTGCCGCCTGCATCGCCAAGTCTGCCGCCTGCTCGTAGTCCGATTCCCCCACCGCTATGAAAGCCATGTCGGCCAGAGCGCGACAGGTCAGATGGTCGTCGGGCTCTGCGTCATCGGTGACGTACCGCCACCCGTCGCTCGGCTCGTGACGAGGAAACTCAACGCGTAGGTCATGCCAAGGCAGTTGCCCTGCTTTCTCTGAAAGAAGCCGGCCGTAGCGTAAGCGCCATCGGCCTGTGGCCGCTGAGGCCAGCGCACTGACATCCGCCCGCTGTGACAGATGCCGTAGCGCGGCGTCCCAGAACGATTGTGGCGGGCAGAGGTGCCGGCGCTCGTGTCGGCCGTACTGCTCCATGTAGTCAGTCAGCCGATAGCACGTGCCCGTGCCGTCATCGCTTCCAGGGTGCCGCCGTACCCGGCGGAGCAGGGCTTCGTCACCAGTCACGCGGTGCCCCGCATAGGCGAGGGCTTCTTCGAACCAGCCGTCATCCAGAGTGTCAAGGGCCGAGGAGGAGAGGTAGCCGGAAGTGGCGTCCTCGAGGAAGCTCACGGGAAGGGCGGTGCCGCATCCCAAACGTCTGGCGTCCATTGCAGCGTGAAGGACGGCACGAGCCCCCGGCTGCGTATGCGCATACCGCTCCATGAGGGCAGGCGCTCCGGCAAGAAACTGTGTAATGCGGCCATCGACTGCCCCTTGCAGAGCGAGCGCAAGCCGTTGATCAGTCACCGCGGCCTCGCCGGCCGCAACGATGTCCTGTGCCGTAAAGGCTTCTGGAACACGCAAGTGGCGCCCCGCCAGTAACTGCCGCGCCTGATCATGAGGATGGTCGAGACGAGGCCCTGTAGGCGACGTCAACCGATCCCAGTGCTCAGGCCACAAAGTACCCAGCACGAGAATCGGAGCGCGGTCTGCATCTGCCAGGAGACTGCGCAGCGCGGCGGCGATGCGTTCACCTGCATGCTCTTCAGCCAGGTAGAGCTGTGTCTCGTTCAGCCACACCACAGTCTTCGGACCTACCGTGGCCAGGCCGGCCAGCGCGGCCTCGCCCCGTGTCGGGTCGAACGGATGCCACAGTTCCCACCCGTCGCCGGCCAGTACCTGGATGGCTTCCCAACAGGCACGCGTCTTGCCTGTGGAAGACGCACCCACCAGGACACGCATCTGGCTCTGCCCGCTTGCCGCCGCACTGACTACTTTATGTAACTGCTCGTCGTGCGCTCGTCTCACATACGTAGGCAGCTCGCTCGGCGTATCGGCCCCATGAATGGCGTGGTGGATCTCAAGATCCAAAGGACGGCACAGGCTGATCGGCTTCGTCATGACAGCCTGAGGGCCCCCGTCCTTCTCGGACAGCGCAGGGGAGACGACATAGTGGTGGTTTGTGACGGTGTTGCCGTTGCCAGCGATCGCAGTCCCGATATCGCCGCCCGCTGCCACAGAGCCGCCGCTTGCCTGCACGGGCAAGGTACTGGGCGGATCTCCCTTATCGGGCGTGCCCTCCGGGCCTGGGGCCGGCTCCCGTCGAGGCCACAGTGGTGGAGGTGTCACGAACGGCCCCCCGTACCAGCAAACGTCTCAAGGATGCTCCCTGGAACGGTCACGCTGCCCGTCCCTGAAGCCTGCCCGTCCCTGCCGTGCAACCGTCGGCCTTGCTCAGGGCATACTGCCCATGAAGTTCTCTGGTCTTCGCCATTCCTGACCACGGCCGCGATGAGCTGCCCGGCAGCTACCTTGGCGTCGCTCATCTCTGCGTTAATCACGCATGTCGCCTCGACCCCTCGTGCCGAAGAGGCCAGTATCCCCAGGCACGCGAACGTGTACGCAGCACCTGCGGCTTGATCAACAACCACCAGCTCCATGCGGGAAGCCGCAACGCTCGGAGCTGTCACCAGCACCACGCACACCACCGTGCAAACGGCGACCAGACGTCCTATCCACCCCTGCATAGGTACATAGAACCTCCTCTTACTTACCTATGTCCGCCAACTGATCGTTTCAGCATGTAGGCAGCCTGGACGCCATGCGGTTCCTGATCGAGCGTGGGCAGCTGGCGGAAAGAGCGACGCTGCGGCGTGGGGGAGCGCTGGTTGGTAGCAAAGTAGGAAAGCGCCTTGTATGTCGGCATGGCAATCCTCCAGGAAGCACGAAGCCCCTGGCCGCGAGGAACCCGTGCTGGCCTCGCGCCCGGCAGAGCCGGATCAGCAACGCGGCCGCGTGCCGCTATGCCCGCGCCCTGTCCCTCTGTCAGCGGAAGGTGAAGGACGTCGACGGCAAGGAGCGGCCGATGTGGCGCACCCGCTGGTGGGTGCCCGACGGCCGCCGCGGCGACCAGCCGCACCCGCCGCTGCTGCTCGTCTTCAACCGGATCGGCCCGCGCAACCCCAACACCGTCATCGCGCAGCTGGCCGAGCTGACCGAGCGGCACTGGAAGGGCACCGCATACGAGAGCGGCTTCCACATGTACGACGGCAAGCTGCCCATCTTCGTCACCGGCATGAAGCAGCTCCAGGAACACGGCCCGGCCGGAGCGGTCTTCCGGCGCTTCGGCCGGCCCCACAACCAGACGCTCCTCGAGGCGATCGGCAACCCGCGCCGCGAAGCCCACGACGCCCGCCAGCAGGCCGAGTACGACGCCCGCCAGCGCGAACACCAGGAAGAGCTGCGCCGCATTGCCGCACAGCACAAGGCCGAGCGAGAAGCCAGCCGCCCGGTCTGCGCCGACTGCGGCACCCGGTTCACCGACGAACGGTGGAAGGCCATCGAGCCCGCCGGGTGGAGCGCCCCGCGCGAGACCCACCCGCACCTGTGCGACGACTGCAAGCAGCGCGCCCACGCCGCCGAACGGCATGCCGCGCAGGCCGGGCCCGGGTACGAGGAGCACGACCAGGCCGTGCCCGAGCAGAAGGCCGGCGGCACCTGGCTCTCCCGCTTCCGCGGCTGACGCCCGGACGCAGAGCACGGCCGGGCAGGACGTCCTGCCCGGCCGTGACGGCTACTCCCAGGGCCGCAGCGCGTGCCACAGGGCCCTGAGCCAGTCGGGCGGGTTGGTGAGGAACTTGTCCACCAGCCGGGCCGTGATGGGCCGAGCGGCCCCCTGGGCGGTGCCCTGCGCTATCGCGGCGGTCAGGCCAGCACCGACCAGCGGGCTGCTGCGGGACGGGCTGCTGCGGGACGGGCGCGGGGACGGGCGGCTGTGCGGGCGCGGGAACGTTGTCCCGGGTCATGATGCTGCTCCCTTGGGCAGATGAATCGAGGACAGCGGACACCTGCTGTGGTGTCGTCCGCGTGGGGGTGGTGAGCGCCTCGCGGTCGGCGGTCCTGCGGCTCTCTGCGTGAGAGCGTCCCTGTGGGGTCGTAGCCCTGGCCCAGGGTGGCGTGTCCAGCGTAGCGGCGATCGGCGCGAGTGGTGCCCCGGGCGTCTGGCGGGTGGTCATAGGTACTGCCTCCGGCGTGAGTTCGACATGGCGGGCGGACAGTGACAGGACTCAGGTGCTTGCGTCTCGTCCTGGCGGGCACGGCTTCTTCACCCCGTAGGGCCGCAGGCCGGGATCCCGGCAGCAGCGACCGGGAGGAAAGATCCCGGGCACGAGGAAGGCCCGGACGCCTGGTCCGGGCCTTGCGCTGTCGAGGGAGGGTTAGTGAGTTGACTGCCATGAAGGGAGTCGGCAACCTTTTCGTCTACGCCACCGTCGGCACCGGCCTTTGACCGGCTGGCGGGTGCAGGGACTCCACTCACCACCACGCTTACCACCGGCCTTACCAAGCCGCCGCGCACCGCTGTGACCTGCAAGGGCCAGTACTTGGGTTACTCCTCGCCCGCCAGGACCACGGCCGACCCCGCCCCCGCCGACTGGAAGGGTCGATGATCTTCCTGTCCGAACCTGACCCGGAGCGCGGAAACTGGCTCCCGCCGGGGAAGTTCCTCTCGGCGGGATCCTCAACGGGTTGGCCCACCAGGTCTCGACAATCCAGGTGCACCCGATGGGTTGCCCGTGCCACGCTCGTGCGATGGGCCACTACCCTTGGTTGAAGATCGCGGGCTGCGCGATCATCGCCGGCACCGACGACCTCCTCGCGCTGTTCACCGAATCCGAGCGGCAGCACCTGCCATACCCGGAGCAGGAGGACGAGGACACCGACTGGTGGTTCGGCTACCGCTCCACGCCGCGGGCCCTACGTGACCGCCTACAGGCACAGGGCATGACTTCTGACCAGGCCCGCTACGAGCTCGAGCAAGAACTCGCCCGCTGGAGCCGGTCCGACCCCGGGCCGCCGGACGGTTGGACGGGACCCGTACCCAGCACCGAGGACGTCCTGGAGAAGATCACGACGAGCATCGCGCTCCCGTACGACCTTCAGGCCGCGCTGCGGGACGACGGCATGCTGGACACCGTCTTCCTCCGGATGAGCGAGCGCACGGTGCTGCGCCTGCTGGTCGATCGAGCCCCCGAGACCGCGGTAGTAGACCTGGACCTGAGCCAGCTGACGGGCGGCTGCTGCTTCCCGTACGACATGGACAAGGCCCGCGCCGCCGATGCCCGCGCCGAGCAACTGGCCGTCGGCCGCGAGATCAGCCCGCTGCTGGTACTGACGGAGGGAGCCACCGACGCCCGGCTCCTGACCAAGGCGATGCGCGTGACCCACCCTCACCTGTCCGGCTTCGTCAGCTTCCTCGACTTTGACCTGCCGGCCTCCGGGCGCCCCGAGGGCGGCGTGAGCGCCCTGGCCAAGACCACCACGACGTTCATCGCCGCCGGGGTGGCCAACCGCTTCATCGCCTTGGCCGACAACGACCTCCCGGCCCACCAGGCCTTGGCCAAGCTCAAGGCGAAGGGCGTGCCCGACCACTGCCGCATCCTCCACTACCCGTCTCTGCCGCTGCTGGCCTCCTACCCCACCCTTCCTCCCGGCGCGAGCGCCCCCGTTCCTGCTGACGTCAACGGCGTTGCCGGGACGCTGGAGCTGTACCTGGGCCGTGACATCCTCATGGGCCCCGACGGCCAGCTGGTGCCGCTGCCGCTCAACGCCGCTGGCGCCGGCGGATTCCCCTCGAAGAGCAAGAAGGCCATGCAGGACAGGTTCGAGAGAAAGTGCGACGCCGCGCTGGCTGCCCCTCCCGGAACGGACCCCGAAGGCGACTGGAGCGCCGTGCACGCCATCATCGACATGATCCTTAACGCCTTCGACCGGTCCCAGGCCTGACTCAGGCCCCGGACCGTCCCCTGATTCTTGATCAGTAAGGAGGAGTCAGGTGGTGGTGCGGGGCATGCGCAGTGCGGACGGCGTCGGGCGCCCGATCGGCAGAATGCCGACCACGATGAGCCGGGGTACCTCGGTGGCGCTGCGCGCGTGGCGGATGATCCAGACGCTGTCCTCGATGCTCCGGTAGCCGCTGGTGTGGCCGCTGTCGTCCCCGACCAGGAGCAGGCCGAAGGGAGGGCCGGTGGCGGTGTAGTTGGCGGCCTGCGCGATGTAGCTCTTCTCGATGCGTTCGCGGGTCCATCTGGTGTCGCGGCGTTTGACCTCGGCGACGAAGCGGCTGCCGGGTTGGGGGGTGTAGGTGACGTCGGTGCGTCCGCTGGCGACGTCGATGAGTTCGCGCTGCACGGTGCCGGGGGTGAGCGTGCCAGCGAGGTGCTGGTGGAGGTCGTCCTGGACGTGCTTCTCGTCCCAGTGGTCGGGGCTGCCGTCGGGCTTCTTGTCGGGGCAGGGGCCGAGGTAGGCGGTGCGGGCGCCGTAGTAGTCGGCCTGGGCGTCGAAGCGGTCGTAGAGGAACCGCAGGAACTGCTCCAGCAGGGTGGTGAAGTAGGAGCTGTCGCGCTGCGTCCAGGCGGGGCTGGTGGCCAGCTCCCCGAGCAGGGATTCCAGGTGGGCGTCGAAGCGGGCGTTGCCTGTGGGGGTGTAGCCCTTGGACTGCTGCTGCAAGAGCTGCTCGATCTGATCCAGGAGCTGCGGGTCGAGGTCGTCACGCAGTCCCGGGGCGTCAGCCTGGAAGAGCCCGGCGAGCGTGGGGCGGCCCTCCAGGACTTTTCCCGGCATCACCTGCCCGGTTGACGACGGTGCCCGCCGCTGGGCTTGGACGACCTCGTACAGCGCCCGCGCGTCGGGGGAGCCGGTGAACTGCGGGTCGGTGGTGAGGGCCTGTTCGAGGTGGTGCAGCAGGCCGTCGCTGCGTACGAACGCGGCCTCCACCGGTGGGCTCACCAGTGCCGTCAGGCCGCCGGATCCGTCGGCCCGGGTGGTGTGGATGCTGCGGCTGGCGACGTAGACGTCCAGCAGGTCGCCGAGGGTGCCGGCCGGGTCGTACCAGCTGGGTTGGTTTAGGTGGGTGCGGGCGGTCTGGAGCGAGGTGACGAGCCGGGACCAGGCGCTCTGCGCAAGTCCGCGGGCGCTGAGCCAGTCCAGCCGGTGCATACCGCGGGTCCACTCAGTCAGCAGCGTGGTCGTGGCATCCAGTTGGGCGGCGGCCTGGGCCAGGCGCTGCTCGGCGGGTGCGGCTGGCGTGGGCTGCTGGTCGAGTTCACCGAAGGCGAGGACCGCGTCGACGGCGGCGGCGTGGGCGCGGGCGTCGAGTCGGGCCTCGTGGGTGCGGTCGAGGTCCTTGAACCGCATCAGGGCCCGGCGCAGATGGTCTTCGACGGCCGAGCGGTCGGATGCCTCCAGCGCGCTGCGCATGTCCGCGACGGCCAGTTCGAAGGTGGCGTCGGCCCGGGTGCCGGCAGGGAGATCGGTTTGGTTTTCCAGTGCGCTCAGGACATCGAGCAGGGCGTTGTCGCCGAAGTGGTCGTGGGCGACGCCGACCAGGATCGGCAGGCGCTCCAGGGCCTCGGACGGCTCGTCCCCGGTGATCTCGGCGAGCAACGCCATGAGGCGGTGCGGGGTGGCCGTCTGCGCGACGGCCAGGCGCAGCAGCCCGGCGACGGCCGGCTGGGCGAGAGCGGCGTCGGCGTCGCCGGCGAGCGCGGCCTCCACGTGTGCGGCAAGGTCCCGGACGGTGCGGGTGCCGAGGCGGGTGGCGAGCGCCGGGTGGGCGCACACCACGTCGATCGCGTCGGCCAGGACCCAGGCGGCCTGGGGGTTCCGCAGCCCCTGGGCCGCGGCGTCAAGCAACCGCCGGGCCTGGTCACCGTCCACGGCGTCGAGGTCGCGGCCGAGTGCCGTGAGCAGATAGGGCAGGAGTGGACCGGCAGCGAGGTGGTCGGCCTCCGCGATCACCGCCTCGGCACCGCCGAGGTCCGCGAGCGAGGGCCCGGCGTCCAGCTCGTCGTCGGTCGCGTTGCTGGCCCAGGCCTGGAGCGTCTGGTCCACGCTTGGGGCCACGGTCCTCTCCTTGTCGCCGGCCGGTTCGGGAACGAATAGCTTAGAACAGGTGTTCACCATCGCTGGTGATGAGGTGGTCCTTCGGCAGGGCGTCGACGAGCTCGGGCTGCGCCGTGGTGAGAACGACCTGCAGCTCGGGAAGTTCTGCGGCGATGGCCTGCAGCTCGGCGATCAGGGTGCGGGCGGGCACCTCGGTGACCTCTTCGGCGGCGACCGAGTCGATCAGAAGGAGGCCGGGGTGCGTGGCCACGCCGCGGTCGGCACTCACCCGCAGGAGCGCGATGACGGTCGCGATCCGCATGCGGAGCCGGTCGCCGCGGCTGAGCCTCTTGAACGCGGTCTTCACCCCGGCCTTGACGGCGTTGACCTTGCCGGCGCGGTCGAGTTTGACGCTGTCGAGGTTCTGCACACCGAACCGTGTGGCGAGCTCGACGATCGCTTCGTTCATCGCCGGGAACAGTTGCTTAGCGGCAGCGTCGACGGCCGCGCGGACAGCTTCTTCTGTGGCGGCCAGGACCTGGGCGGACACAGGGACCGGCGGAGCCGGAGGTGTCGATCCGGTCGCCTCGAGCCGTCCGCGGAGCTCGGCCGCCCGGATCTCCAGCTCACGCAGCCGTTCGTGGGCCTGCGAGGTGGCAAGCCCCTGCTCCAGGCCGGCCGCCGCCTCACGATGGTCGGCCAGAGCGCTCTGCACCGCCTCCACAGCCCTCAGCCGCCGGCCGGTTGCCTCTCTCTCGGCATCCTGGGCTCGCTCCAGGGTCTGCTCCAGCTCCGCCAGTAGCGCTTCAGCGGTCTCCGGGTCGACCTCGGGCAGCGGCCGCGTGCACACCGCACAGTTCGCCTGCTCACGCTCCTCGCTGCGCCGCACGCTGCCCAGCGGCTCCTCGCACCGCGGACAGCACACCGGGTCCAGCCGTCCCAGGACTCGCCGCGCCTGCCACGTCTCCCGGGCATCCAGTAGCCCCTGCTCCGCGCGCATCCGGGCGGCGGACACCTCCGTGAGCGTCTGCTCGGCCTCCTCCAACAGCGCCCGCATGCCGCGCAGCTCCGTCGCGGCCTGGTCGGTGGCCCGCAGGAGCGGGGAGATGTCTTGGGCGGCCGCCCGGCGTCCCGCCTCGATCTGCCCGGTCACGTCGGCGAGTTCGGTCTGCCACGCCTCGCGCTCGGTCCGGCGGGCTTCCGCGTCCCCTTCCGCCCGGCGCTGGCCCTGGGTGATCGTCTTCTTCTCCCGCTTCCCGGCGACGGACAGCTGGGTGAGCGCCGTGCTGTACGGGATGTCGACGAACAGCTCCATGAGCCGCCCGGGCAGGCCACCGGCGACATCGCCGAGCAGGATCTCGTCCCCACCGGGATTGAGGTAGCAGGCCCCGAAGTACGACGCCCACCCGTGGACCTGCGGGGCCCCCTCGCCGTCGGCGCCGCCGGTCACCTGCCACAGGTTGGTGTGCTCCATACGCAGCGCGTCCAGGAAGAACTCACCGATACACCGGCTCACCTCCTCGTTGCCCGACGCGGTCGCCAGCAGACGAAGCGCTTCGTCGTCCGCGGCAAGCAGCTGGTCGACGGACTCCCCGGCGAGGATCCGGCCCCGCAACTGAGGGTGCGGCTGGTCGTCGACGTCCAAGACGATGCGGATCGCCCGGCCCGCCACGGAGATGTCCACGCTCAGATGCCGCAGCCACGAGCGGACATCGGGCGGCAGATCGCGCGGCCCGCCGCGCAACGGGAAGACGAGGAACTCCAGCAGGCTGGTCTTCCCAGCGCTGTTGTCCGGGTGGACGATCGCCCACACCCCTGGAGTGAAGGGCTGCTCCACGGTGAAGTCGTCGCCCGAGTGCTTCGTGCCACGGGCGCGCAGCCGGATGATGCGCAGCCGCCGGTCGGCGGCAGTCGGGCTCTTCAGGGTGATGTTCGCCTCGGCCAGAGTCCGCTCGACCTGCACCGGCGTCAGCCCCAGCTTCTCCGCGACCTCCTTCAGGATGTCGCCGGCGCTCGGGGCGACGGTCAGGTCCTTCGCGTCGGAGCGGGTCGGGCCGGGCGCGGTCATGAAGCCTCCTGGTCAGTGTCGCCCGTGGCTCCCGGGCCTGGTGCCGCTTGAAGTTCGCGCAGCCGCTCGCGGGCCTGCTCGGTGATGGGGCCGATGTGCTGGCCCCAGGGGGTGTCGGCGTAGTCCCGCAGCAGGTACTGCCGGTCCTTTAGCTGTGTGCCGCCGAGACCGTCGACCAGGTCCACGACCAGGCGGGTGCGCTCGACGTACCAGGCCAGCGCGGGCGCCTCGGCGACCATCGACTGCGCCACCTGCCGACCCCGCTCCAGCAGGAAGTAGATGTGCTCCACCACGCGCTCACGCCCGAGGACTTGCGTCTTGCGCAGCAGCCCCCGTTCCACCAGCGGCGCCAGAGCGTCATCGAGCTCCTCGAAGGCGCCGTACTTGTAACGCAGCATCGGGAAGCGCCGCAGATCCGGTTCCTCCGACTCCAGGATCTCTGCGGCAATCTCCAGCAGCCGAGGAACGTCCGGAGCGGCCACGTACTCGTTCATCAGCTCGTAGGCCAGGTAGTCCGGATTGCGGACCCAGAAGTCGAGCTTCTGCAGCCGCACCTGGGTGTGGACCACCCCGACGGTCGCCGGCGGCACCGACTCGCCTTCGGCCGCCGGCTTTGAGGCGGCGTCGATCAGCAACAGCAGCCGCACCGAATCCTGCCAGCGAGTGGCCCGACGTACTCCTGCGGATCCGACCATCACGCTCCTCTGGATCGGCACACACCCTAGGTCCTGAACAACATCCTGTCAGTGTGTTGAGGTGAGTGGGGAGAAGCCGGCCCGAATCGGCGCATCACAGTCGCGCCGTCCGCCAGAGCCTGACCAGCGGGCTAACTGGTCCAGGTCTTGATCGAGCAGACCGCGGTGACGACGACGCCCGTCATCATGTCCATCGCATGCCGATTGTGGCGAGCTGCTCCATCCGCTCCGGCGTCAGCGTCGCGGCCCGGCTGCGTTGGTTGTTGATCCATGCCCCGAGTCGGAGTTCTCGTTCCTCCTGGTTCTCGCTGGCGACGATCCGTTCGACATGCTTGCGAGGGACGCGGAGGTGTCCTTCGCGTTCGTAGTACTGGCGGGCGGCCTGGTAGTTGATTGCCCATTTGTCGGCTTGTGTGCGGCGCGGGGGCGGTTTCTCGTCTTCGGTGGCGGGTGTGATGCCGAGGACCTGCTCACACATCCACTGCTGCACGGCCGTGAGCTTGTCCCAGCCCAGGCGCTGCGCCCGCACCCATCGTCCGAGGTCCTCGCCCTGATGCATTACCTCGCCGGGCTCGGTCGGCAGCGTGCCGCCGGCCTCCTCGAGGTGGAGCCGGACGAGGTGGAAGGCGCGCTGCCACTCCACCGGCCAGGCCGGGCACCAGGAGGGGTCGATGTCCTCCAGCTGCTCGCGCCGCTCCGGCGACAGGGCACCGGCCCACGACTGAACCGGCAGACCTTCGGCCTGGCGCTGCTCAAGCTCCAGAGCGCGCCGGGCGGCGGCCCGCGCGTTCTTCAGCCAGGTACCCACCCGGTAGCCCTGGTGCGTGGCGTCGAGCGGGGCCAGGAGGTGCCCGTTCACCTCGGCCCACCCGCGCGCGGCTGCGAGTCCTTCCTCCCACGCGACGTCGAAGTGCGACCACACCATGCCGAGCTTCTCCAGCTGGGCGATGCGGTCGGTGTCCATGTTGCCGCGGGCGTAGAAGCGCCGGTTGTCGGCGATCCACTGCCCGAGCGGAAAGTTCGCGAGCGTGGCCGGCCACCCGACCCCCTCCGCCTCCTCACCCTCCGGCACGCGGTACGTGAACGGCACCTTCAGGTCCCCGTGCTCGCGGGCGTAGATGACGGCGGCCTCCGCCCCGCGCCGCCAGTGCTCGTGCTCGGGGTTGAGGACGCGGAGGTTGATGAAGGCGGCCAGCTGCGCCGGGTCGCGCGGTGTGGAGAACTTCAGCAGCTGACGGGCGGGCGCTGACGGGCCGCCGCTCCTGTTGCCCTCGCCCCGGCTCTCCAGGTCCCCGCTGCGGCTCTGGACGCCTCTGACACGGCTTTGAGCCTGCTGTTCGGCGAGCTGCTCGACCACTCGGGCGTCGTGTGCCCTGAGCGCCTCCAGGAGCTTCGCCAGCCCGCCGAACGCTCGGGAGGTGAGCATGTTGTCCGCTGTCTCGCCGGGCCCGAGGAGCACCGGCACCACGAGGGAGGCGACCTTGCCCTCGCCCGGGTGCATTCGCAGCGCGCGGCCGACGGCCTGGACGAGGTCGGGCATGGAGCCGCGGACGTCGGCCCAGTAGACGGAGTCACACTCCCGGGTGTCCACGCCTTCCCCGAGTACCTTCACCGAGCCCAGGAAGCCTTTCTCCACGACCGTGCCGTCCGTGGCGATGCCGTCGGCGAACTCGCCCAGCACCCGGCGCCGGTGGCCCGGCTTGTGCTCCCCGCACAGCCAGTCCGCCCAGATCGTCTTGGGGTACAGCTCAGGGTCAGCGGCGTGCAGCCGCTGGGCGACGTCGGGAAGGCCGGCCGCGAACGCCTCGGCCTCCTTCACCACGTGGTGGAAGACGAGCGTCCTGCGGAAGCCCTCCTCGGCCGACGCCTTCAGCAGGGCGGTCTGGAGGGCTGCGAGCCGGGCCCCGCGGACCTCGTCCGAGCGGCCCTCGGCGCCCAGGAGCTGGGCGGCCTGGAGCTGGGTGTCGGTGATGTCCACGCACACCACCTGGTAGGGAGCACAGATTCCCCGGTCGATCGCCTCCGAGAGGGTCAGCGTGAACGCCCTGCTGCCGAACGGCCCGTCAGGGTCGTCTTCCATGCTCGCCACCAGCTCGCCCGGCGCGCCCTGGTCGGCGTCCTCGTCCAGCTGCCACAGCCGGGGCGTGGCGGTCATGTAGAGGCGGCGCAGGGACGGGATGCGGGTGTTGTCGTGGACGATCGCCCACGGCTTGCCGATCCGGCCGGAGGTCCGGTGCGCCTCGTCGACCACGATCAGGTCCCACCCGGGAAGGCCGGCCTGGTGCGCGCGTTCCAGGGTGCCGAGCCCGAGGGAGGCGTACGTGGCGAACACGGTGACCTTGTCGAAGGGCCGCACCCAGTCGACCAGCTCTGCCACGTCCGTGGTGTTGGGGAAGGTCACGTCCTCGCCCCGCAGGGACGAGACCCCGATCATCGGGCCTGTCCGGCCTCCTTCCTGCCAGGCGGTCTCGGTCTGGGTGAGCAGGTCCAGCGAGGGCACGAGCACCAGCACACGGCCTGCCTGCAGCTCCTCCGCGCTGCGCACGGCGACCAGGGTTTTGCCCGACCCGGTGGCCATGACCACCTGCGTCCGCAGTCCTCGCTCGGGCACAGTGGATCTTGCAGGGAATTCGAGCGTCCGAACTACCGCGTCCACGGCTTCCCGCTGGTGCGGACGGAGGTATTTCAATGCCATGCCGGTCGGCCTCCTGCTGCCTGTCAGCCTGCGAAGGACACGAGTCGAAGTACCCTTACCACCAGCGGTTTCGCGTACGCCTGATAGCACCGAACCACCCGCTGGGTGGTCCCGGCCCAGTGAAACGAGCGGCCGTAGAATCCGCAGGGCGAAAAGCGGCGGCAGTCCCTGTTCATTCCAGACTCTATCAGGGGTAAAAAATGAAGCACCATGGGTCTGTAAGCGGAGTCATGATATTTTCCCGACAGGGGGCGCTTCCGCTCCCCGCCTACCTGCTGCAGGACAGCGGGCATGCGAGGCCACGGAAGACAGGTAGACGCCGCCCATGACTGATGACTGGTACGTCCTCATCGAAGAGGACACCCGCACCACCCAGCGTGCCGACGGTACGGACCTCAAGCTGCATCGGTGGATGCTCACCGGCACGCACCGCATCGGCCCGGACCGGGCAGAGGCGGCCGCGGCCGCCGAGGACGCGGCCCTCAACCATCTGCCAGGCATCCTGGCCCGGCACGCACGCCCAGGAGACGAGCCCGCCCGCCACGCCCTGCTCACTCAAGACGGGGCGTGGATAGTGCTGGTGAAGCAGCGTCACCGCGAATGCCACATACGGGTGACCACGGCCCGGCTCGTGCACTCGCGGGAAGAGGAGGAAGCACCGTCGAAGAGCCTGAAGGAAAAACTCCGCAGCGCCATAGAAGGCCCAGCACCTACACCGAAGCCCTGGTCCTGGACACCTGAAGGCACGGCCGATCAAACCTGACCACCCCCCTTGCCGGCGTCAAAGCGGCCCGGGCCGGCCACACCACCAGACACCGGCCCCGGTCCCGTTCCTGACTCCGCTCTGCACCCCTGCTCACCTGGCCTTCGGCTGGGAAAGCCTCCGACTGTGCCTCTCTGGCTGGAGTGAAGAGGACCATGAGCGGACGAGGTATCAGCTTTCTCGTCCAAGAGGAGAGTCAAGGGGGACTAGCCATGGAACCCAGACCGTCCAAGGCGGATGTTCTGCAGGTGGTGGAGCAGGCGATGAGGATTCGCACGGTGTGGGAGGAGGTTTCCGCAACGCACTGGGCCCGGCCCCTGAAGGAGGTGGAGGAAGCCCTCAGACAGGCGGCTGCCCGGTGGGGTGTGCCGATCGACGACGCCTTCGCCGCGAAAGCAGCCTTCGAGATCCATGCCGGTTCCTGGGAGTAGCCCACCCTGCAGCCAGCCCGGCCCGCGCCAGCGGGCCTCAAGGGACTGGAGGCGAAGCCGGAAGGCCCCTCTGGGCGAGGGAGCGCAGCGGACTCGCCCCGGCCCAGCTGGAGCGAAGCGGAAGCAGGGCCCGCGAGGCGCAGCCGAGCCGCTCCGGGAGCGCAGCGAACGGAGCGTCACCCGCCCTGCGCAGCAGGGCGGGTGAGCTGCAGGCGCAGCCTGCAGCCAGCGCTCCCGCGGAGCGGGAGCGCAACCACCGCGCGCAGCGCGGTGGTTCGCTTGCACATCGCGCAGCGATGTGGTACCCGCTCCGCGGG
>NZ_JBITXP010000029.1:60793-93264 GCF_044544765.1 Streptomyces sp. NPDC053513 | reverse complement strand
ACAGCCCGGTGCGGGTCCAGGCACAGAAGCCTCTGGCGCCGGCAGGGCGCGGGTCCGTTGTGCCCACCCGTTCCGCCCCAGCGGAACGACTGCCCCCAACGGGGGCGGCGGGGGTACCGCCCGGCGGGCGCGCCCACAACGGGGGCGCGGGGTGGGCACTGCCCAGGCGGGGCGGCGCCCACAACGGTGGGGGCACCGCCCGGCGGGCGCAGCCCACAACGGCGGGCGCGGGGGTGGGCGCCGTCCCGGCGGGGCGCGGGGTCAGGTGGGGCGGGTGAAGCCTGATTCGTAGGCCAGGATCACCGCCTGGGTGCGATCCCGCGCCCCCAACTTCGCCAGCACCGCCGCCACATGCGTCTTCACCGTCGCCGGCCCGACCCCCATCCGCCCGGCGATCTCCGCGTTCGTGAGGCCCGTCGCGACCAGGCGCAGCACCTCCGCCTCCCGTTCGGTGAGCCGTGCCGCCCACGGCGGCGGCACCGGCGGCCGGCGGCGGGCGTGCTCGGCGGCCAGGCTCCGCACCGCCGCCGGGTAGAGCAGCGAGTCGCTGCGCGCGACCAGCCGGACCGCGCTCACCAGTTCCTCCGCCGCCGCCCGCTTCAGCAGGAAGCCCGCCGCGCCCACGCGCAGCGCGTCGTACACGTAGGAGTCGTTCTCGAAGGTCGTCACCACCACGATCCGCGGCGGCTCCGCCATTCCGGCGAGGATCTGCTCGGTGGCCCGGATCCCGTCGATCTCCGGCATCCGCACGTCCATGAGGACGACGTCCGGCCGCTCCGCCCGCACCACCGACACGGCCTCGGCGCCCGTGGACGCCTCGCCGACGACCCGGAGGCCGGGCTCCGCGTCCAGGATGACCCGCAGCGCCGTACGCACCATCCGCTCGTCGTCGGCGAGGACGATCCTGACCTCCGCCTCCGGCGCGCTCATCGGGGGATCCTGACCGCGAGGCGCCACACTCCGCCCGCCGGGCCCGCTTCGGCGGTGCCGCCGAGCAGCCGGGCCCGCTCGTCGATCCCGAGCAGGCCGCGCCCGCCGTCGGGCCGGGTGACCGGGGGACGGTCGGGCAGGGGGTTCTCCATCGTGATCTCCAACTCCTCGGTACGGGCGTCGAGCCGTACGGTGACGGGCGCGCCGCCCGCGTGCCGGGCCGCGTTCGTCAGTCCTTCCTGGACGATCCGGTACGCCTCTCGCGACAGCGTCTCCGGTACGGAGCCCAGGGCCCCGCCCACCGTCAGCGCCACCCGCGGCCCCGCGCCCCGCACCAGGGCCTCCAGGGCGTCGAGCCCCGGGCCCACGCCCTCTTCGGCGCCCTCGCCCCGGCGCAGCAGTCCGAGGGCCCGGTCCAGTTCGCCGACCGTGCGCCGGGTGGTCTCCTCGATCGCGGTCAGCGCTTCCCGCACGAACTCCAGGTCGGCCCGGTCGCCGTCCAGGGTCCGGCGGGCCGCGCCCGCCTGGAGGGTGACCGCGCTCAGGGCGTGGCCGACCGAGTCGTGCAGTTCGCGGGCGAGCCGGTTGCGGGCCTCCGCCTCGGCGGCGCGCCGCTCGGCCGCCGCGAGCCGGTCCGCCGGGCTGGGGCCGAGCAGCCGGGGCGCCTGCCGGGCGAGCAGGGCCCCGGTCGCGGCGGCGACGGCGGCGAGCGCGAGCAGCATGAGCAGCCCGGCCGGCACCGCGCCCCAGATCAGCCAGGCCGCGTCCAGGCCCCAGAGCCGGCCGATCTCGGTGTCCCGGAGCCCCGGCGAGAACGGCAGCGCGAGGACCGCGACCGCGAACGGCGGCAGGGCCAGCGTCGCCCCGCTGACGAGCGCCCCGGCGCCCAGGTGCAGGGTGAACCAGGCGGCCGTCCGGGCCCTGGCCCGCCGGCCGCGCGCCGGGCCGTCGGCGAACCGGTCGGCCGGCACCCCGCACAGCGTCCGCGCCGCCGCCACCGACATCGGCCGGGCGAGCGGGAAGAGCGCGACGGCCGCGGCGAGCGGCAGCCCCACCGCGTACGCCCCGAACTGCATCCCGAGACCGCCGGTGAACATGCCGCCTTCGTCGAGCAGGGGTCCCGCGACGAGGGTGCCGACCATCCAGAACGGCATGAACAGCGCGCCGCCCAGGATCAGATGGAGCCAGCGCAGCCTGGCCCGCTGCCCGAACAGGGCCGTCACCGGTCTCACGCCCCGGCGCTCCGCCGCCGCAGGAACAGCGCCACGCACGCGGCGAGCAGGAACCCGGTGATCATGTCGCCAGCGTAGGACAGCTGTACGAGCCCGGGGACCTGCTTGCTCGGATCCGCATCCGGCAGCAGTGCGACGAGCGACAGATAGGCGCCCCAGCAGCCCGCGGCACCCGAGGCCGTCCAGGCCAGGGCGAGCGTGGTGCGCACCCGGAGCCGGGCGGGCCGGCGCAGCACCAGGAGGAGGGTGAGGGCGACGGCGACGGCGAGGAAGCCGAGCCGCTGGGCCTCCAGGACGTAGTCGTCGGAGTCGCGTTCGGCGATCAGCCGGGCGGACAGGCCCGCCGTCGAACCGGTGGCCCACAGCAGATGGAGCGTGGCGGGCACGAGCGCGACGACCGCGCCGGCCACGGCGAGGGCCCGCGCCCCGGGCCCGGACGTGCGGGCGGACAGCCCGCCGAGCCGCCCCTGCCACAGGTGCCCCCAGCGGTCCCGGGCGTACAGGGCGAAGAGCGTGCCGAGGGCGAGGCCCTGGAGGATGAAGCCGCCGTACACGACGCCGAACACCCAGTCGTCCAGGAAGGGTTCACCGGATGCGGCGGCCTTCCGGTCGCCGGTGAGGAGGGCGGCCGCGAGCTGCGCCGGGTAGCCGGTCATGATCGGGGCGAGCAGTCCGGTCGCCGCCCACATGGGGAGGGCGAGGAGCCAGGCGGGGAACCGCCGGCCCCAGGACTGGGTGAGCAGCAGGGCGAGGACGACGACGAGGACGTCGGCGACCACCGAGACCGCGTTGACGATCGCCATCATCTGCCGGTGCTCCAGGAGCACGCTCCCGGCGGGGATCCCGATCTCGCTGCCCGCCACCCAGGCGACCTTGAGCGAGACGTACGGGAGGCAGGCGAGGATCGCGAGGACGCGCAGTGCCCGGCGGACGGCGCTCGGACGGTGACCGGCGGCGGGCGCCGGAGCGGGGAGGGACGCGGTCTGTGTCATGGCCCCACGCTCCCGCGCGGGCCCCGGCGCCCACCTCCTGCCGAGCGGTGAACCGCCTCCGCCGCACGGGGGAGGCGCTCTCCTCCCGGAGCTCTGCCCATGACTCCCCGACGACGGAATTGGCCCAGGTTTCCAGTGATCGATTGACCCTGTGGGGCGGGTCAATGGCCGCCTAGGGTGGTGATCATGAACGAGACCGAGAGCTTCGCCCCGCTCCTCACCCGCGCCGCCACCGCCGAGACCACCGCCGACCCGAGCAGCGTGATGACCCTCCTCGCCGACTCCGACACCACCGGCGGGCAGCTCACCAGCTACCGGTCGACGTTCGCGAAGGGCGCGGTCGGCGCCCCGGCGCACTTCCACACCAAGGCCTCGGAGATGTTCTTCGTGCTCGGCGGCTCGCTCCAGGTCCTGGTCGGCGAGGAGCTGACCGTCCTGGAGCAGGGCGACTTCCTCCTCGTCCCGCCGCACACCCCGCACGCCTTCGCGGCGGCGCCCGGCGCCGAGGCCGACGTCCTCTTCGTCTTCACCCCCGGCATGGCCCGCTTCGACTACCTGCGCCTGCTCGGCCGCGTCATGCGGGGCGAGGCGAGCTTCGAGGAGATCAAGGCCTCCTCGGAGCAGTACGACAACCACTACGTCGAGAGCCCGGTCTGGCAGAAGGCCCTCGCCGACCGCGCGTGACCCGCGGCGGGCCGGAGGTTCAGAGGCGGCGGGTCGCCAGGGTCAGCCGGTCCCGCGCGTCGAACAGCGCGTCCTTGATCAGCTGCTCGTGGGCCGGGGTGAGCCGTGCCACCGGCACCGAGCAGCTGATCGCGTCCCGCGCCGGGGTCCGGTAGGGGATCGCGACGCCGAAGCAGCGCAGCCCCAGGGTGTTCTCCTCGCGGTCCACCGCGTAGCCCTGCTCGCGGACGACCCGCAGCTCCTCGATGAGCTCCTCGCGGTCGGTGATCGTGTGCTCGGTCAGCGCCGGGAGCGTCTCCGGGAGGAGCTTGCGCACCTGCTCGTCGCTGTGGGTGGCGAGCAGCGCCTTGCCCAACGAGGTCGAGTGGGCGGGCAGCCGGCGGCCGACCCGGGTGAACGGCCGCAGGTAGTGCTGGGACTGGCGGGTCGCCAGGTAGACGACGTTGGTGCCGTCGAGCCGCGCCAGGTGGATGGTCTCGGTGGTGTCGTCGGAGAGCCGGTCGAGGGTGGGCCGGGAGGCGGCCACCACCTCGTCGCCGTCGATGTAGGAGGTGCCGACGAGCAGCGCCCGCACCCCGATCCCGTACCGCGTGCCCGTCGCGTCCGTCTCCACCCAGCCCAGCTCGACCAGGGTGCGCAGCAGCATGTACAGGCTGGACTTGGGGTAGCCGACGGCCTCCTGGACGGCGGCGAGCGAGTGCATCCCGGGGCGTCCCGCGAAGTACTCGAGCAGCTCCACGGTCCGCACCGCGGACTTCACCTGCGCCCCACCCGCGTCTGCGGTCGCCATGCCCCTCGCCCCTCTTCCGTCGTCCGGCCGCCCCCGGCCGCCCCGGCCGAACGGGGCCCTTGTGGAGACGGCCGGGCCGTCAATAGAGTCCCGCCCAGATGCGTTCATCTACGGGAACTGCGTTCAGAATAGCGAACAGGGGCGTGGCGGTGGCGGCAGAACCAGTGTGGAGCGTGGACCCCCGGACGGGGAAGCCGCGCGAGCAGGTTGCGGTGGAGGCCACAGCCGAGGAGGTCGACCGCGCCGTCAGGGCCGCGCACGCCGCCCGCGAGGCCCTCGCCGACCGCACCGCGCGGGCCGCCTTCCTCCGTACCGCCGCCGACCTCCTCGACGGCTCCGGCGCGCACGTCGTCGAGGCGGCCGACGCCGAGACCGCCCTCGGGCCCGTCCGCCTCACCGGCGAACTCGCCCGCACCACAGCCCAGTTGCGGGCCTTCGCGGACGTCGTCGAGGACGGCTGGTTCCTCGACGTGCGGATCGACGCGCCCGACCCCGAGGCCGTCCCGCCCCGGCCCGACCTGCGCCGCTGGAAGATCCCGCTCGGCGTCGTCGCCGTCTATGCCGCGAGCAACTTCCCGCTCGCCTTCTCCGTCCCCGGCGGCGACACCGCGAGCGCCCTCGCGGCCGGCTGCCCCGTGGTGGTCAAGGCCCACCCCGACCACCCCGCCACCTCCGAGCTCTGCGCCTCCCTGCTGCGCCGGGCCGCCGCCAAGGCCGGGCTCCCCGAGGACGTCGTCGTCCTCGTCCACGGCTTCGACGCGGGCGTGGAGCTCGTCCGCCACCCGCTCGTCGCGGCGGCCGGCTTCACCGGCTCGATCCGCGGCGGCCGTGCCCTCTTCGACGCGGCCGTCACCCGGCCCGTCCCCATCCCCTTCCACGGCGAACTCGGCTCCCTCAACCCGGTCGTGGTCACCGAGGCCGCCGCGGCCGAGCGCGCCGAGGAGATCGGCGCCGGACTCGCCGGCTCCATGACCCTGGGCGCCGGCCAGTTCTGCACCAAGCCCGGTTTCGTCCTCGCCCCCCGGGGAGCGGACGGCGACCGCTTCCTCGACGCGCTCACCGCCGCCGTCAGCGAGACCGAACCGGCCGTCATGCTCGACCGCCGCATGCGGGACGCCTTCGTCGCCGGCGTGGCCGAGCGCGCCGCCCTCGCCGGCGTCGACACCCCGGTCACCCCCGGAGCGGGCGGCGTCCACACCGTCAGCGCCGGAGTCCTCGCCGTCGACGCCGCCGCGCTCGCCGACGGCGGCCACCACCTCCTCCTGGAGGAGTGCTTCGGACCGGTCACCGTCGTCGCCCGCTACTCCACCCGGGAGGAGGTGACCGCCGTCCTCGGCCTGCTGCCCGGCAACCTCACCGCCACCCTGCACATCGCCGAGGAGGACGCCGCCGCCGCCCCGCTGCTCGCCGAACTCACGCCACTGGCCGGCCGCGTCCTCGTCAACGGCTGGCCCACCGGCGTCGCCGTCGCACCCGCCCAGCACCACGGCGGCCCCTACCCCGCCACCACCTCCACCTCCACCTCGGTCGGCGCGACCGCGATCGAGCGCTGGCTGCGCCCGGTCACCTACCAGTCGACCCCCGACCACCTCCTGCCCCCGGAGCTCCGCGACGGCAACCCGCTGGGAGTGCCGAGGCGCTGACGCCCCTCAGGGGGAGACGCGCACCACGATCTTCCCGAGGTGCGTGTTCGACTCCATCAGCCGGTGGGCGTCGGCGATCCGCTCCAGACCGTCGAAGGTCTCGGCGATCACCGGCGCCAGGGAGCCGTCCCGCAGCCCCGAGCCGATGAACCCGGCGGCCCGCCGGCGCCCCTCCTCCGTCCGGGCGAGGGCCCCGTTCGCGTACGCGTGCGTGGTCAGCGGCCAGTTCATCGACAGCTCGATCGGCCGCGGGTCCAGCCAGCCGTAGAGGACGGCGGTGCCACCGGTCCGCAGCGCGTCGCCGAGCCGGGCGAAACCGGGCCCGCCGATCGCGTCGAAGGCCAGGTCCGCGCCCGCCCCGCCGGTGATCCGCCGCACCTCCTCGACCAGGTCCTCGGTGTCCGTGACGATCACGTGCGCGGCCCCCAAGTCCAGGAGCCGCTTCCGCTTCCCCTCGCCGCGGGTCGTGGCGATCGGTACGGCTCCGACCCGCAGCGCCGTCTGGATCGCGGCCGTCCCCACCCCGCTCGACGCGCCCGTGATCACCACGTGGTCGCCGGGGCGCAGTCCGCCGGTCAGCACCATCCCGCCGTACGCGGTGAAGTAGCCCAGCCACACGGCCGCCGCCGTCACCGCGTCCACCCCCTCCGGCCGGGCCACCACGTACTCCTCCGGGAGCACCACCCGCTCCGCGTACACGCCGTACGTCCCGAACTCGAAGTTGGCCGCCGCCATCACCGGGTCGCCCGGCGCGTACGCCGTGACCCCCGCGCCGACCGCCTCCACCACGCCCGCCGCCTCGTAGCCGAGCCGCGAACCCGGCAGCGTGGCCGGGTAGTAGTAGGCGCCGGAGCGGAACAGCGCCTCGGCACGGTTCAGCCCGATCGCCTCCACCCGGACGAGCACCTCTCCGGGGCCGGGGGCCGGCAGCGGCACCTCCTCGACCCTCAGGACCTCGGGACCGCCGAGCTCGTGGAACAGAACAGCCTTCGTCGTCATGCCTGTTGTCGTCATGACCCCGACGCTAGGAGGGCCGAGGGAGACGATCCATGTCTCCCCGGCTCCGCGTCATGTCCGATCGTCTCGTGCGCTACGGTTCGGGCCATGGACGTACTGAGCGATGCCATCGCCGTCATGCGCACCGGACGCCCGCACTCCTCCCGCACCGTCCGCTTCGCGCCCTGGGGCCACCGCTTCCCCCCGAGCATGGGCGCCGGATTCCACGTCCTCCTCCAGGGCACCGCCTGGCTGCTGCCCCCGGACGACGGCGCCCCCGTCCGGCTCGGTCCCGGTGACGTCGTCCTCGTCGCCCACGCCACCGGGCACGGCCTCGCCGACCGGCCCGACACCCCGCTCGTCGACGCCGTGCGCGCTCCCGACGGCTCCTGGCCCACCCCGCCCCACCGGGGACCCGTCGGCGCCGAGGAGACCCTGCTGCTCTGCGGCGCCTACCAGCTCAGCCGGGCCCACGCCCACCCCCTGCTCACCGAACTGCCGCCGTACGTCCACCTCCCCGCCCGGGTCGGGGCCCATCCCCGGCTGCGCGCCGCCGTCGACCTGCTCGGCGCCGAACTCGCCGAGCCCCAGCCGGGATCCGACGCGATCGTCCCCGCCCTCCTCGACACCCTGCTCCTGTACCTGCTCCGCACCTGGTGGCTCAGCGAGCGCGCCGACCGTTCCACCGGCTGGTCGGCCGCGCTGAGCGACCCGGCCGTCTCGGCCGCCCTGCGCGCCCTGCACGGCGACCCCGCCAGGGCGTGGACGGTCGAGGAACTGGGCGCGCTCGGCGGCCTCTCCCGCGCCGCCTTCGCCCGCCGCTTCACCACCCTCGTCGGACGTCCGCCCCTCGCGTACCTCACCTGGTGGCGCATGACCACGGCGGGCCGCCTCCTCCGCTCCGAGGACCTCCCCCTCCGCGCGGTCGCCGAACGCTCCGGATACTCCTCGGAGTTCGCCTTCGCCAAGGCCTTCAAGCGGGAGTACGGGGTGGCGCCGGGCCGCTACCGCAAGGGTGCGCAGGGCGTTAGCGGAACGTCAGTGGAACGCCAGGGGTGACGGCCAGACTGGTTCCCGCACCGCCCCCCTCACCCGTACTGGAGTCTCATGTCCCGCCCCACCCCCCGCGCCACGGGCGCCGGATCGCCCCGGCGCTCCCGTCGGCTGACCGGCCTCGTGACGGCCGCCTGTCTCGCCCTGGGAGCCGCGCTGCTGACGCCCGTCCCCGCCGATGCGGCGGGGTCGACGAACCAGGACGCCTACCGGAACATCGGGCAGCCGGACCGGGCCGAGTGGATGTGGGGCGTCGCGAGCGACACCCCGCTCTCGAACATGTCCATCCCCGGCACCCACGACACGCTCTCCGTCCACGGCGGCACCAGCGTGCAGACGCAGGAGGACTGGGGGGACGGCGCGGACACCCTGACGGCGCAGCTGGAGCGGGGCATCCGGGCCATCGACATCCGGGCCCGGGTCTCCGGGGGATCGGCCTTCACGATCCACCACGGCGTGTACTACCAGCAGGCCAACTTCGACGACGTCCTGACCAAGGCGCAGTCCTTCCTCCGCGCGCACCCGACCGAGACGATCGTGATGCGGCTGAAGTCCGAATGTCCCTACTCGGGCGCGGGCACCTTCGAGTGCGCGCACGACCCGAAGTCCGTGACCCCGGCGACGGTCAGGTCGATCTTCGCCGGCTATGTGGCGAAGTACCCCGGCCTCTTCTACACGCCCTCGACGTCGGGCTCCGGCAGGGCGGAGGTCCCGACGCTCGGGCAGGTCCGCGGCAAGCTGGTCCTGGGCAGCTTCGACAGCGTCGACAGCGACGGCTACGGGATCAAGGGCTTCAACGACCGCAAGGAGGACCACTGGGCGGCGGAGACCGTCGCGGAGAAGTGGGGCTACGTCAAGGGCAACGTCGACCAGGCGCGCTCCGGCCGCCCCGGTGACATGTACGTGACGTACTCGTCCGCGTCCAACGCCCCCTTCGGCCTGCTGCCGTCCGACTACGCCGGCGGCTGGAAGCTGGGCAACGAGAACGGTGACATCGTCCACGAGGAACCCGGTGTCAACGTCCAGCTGATGAAGCACCTCAACAGCAGCACCGGCCGCGTCGGCGTCGTCATGACGGACTTCCCCGGCTGGGGCCTGGTCAACGCGATCATCGACCACAACGCCGACAACGCGGTCAAGGGCGGCAACCGGACGATCTGGCTGGTCAACGCCGACAAGACCTACGTCAACAGCCTGTACGGCCGCTGCATGGTGCGGGGACCCGAGTTCGACAGCTCCAGGACCGGCGGCCTGGTCACCCAGCGCGAGTGCCAGTCCTCCCCGCCGAGCAGCCACCAGTGGGGGGCCGAGAAGCCGTCGACGTACGACGGCAAGGGCTACTACTGGATCAAGGCGAGCAACGGCAAGTGCCTGACCGTCCCCTACAACAACGGCACCCCGCCGGGCTCCGGCACCCAGCTCTTCTGGTGGGACTGCGAGACCCGCTGGTTCTCCGGCAGCCAGCTGTGGAACGTCATCCCGACCAAGCTCGCCACCGCCACCGGGTCCCGGCCCGCGTACCAGTTCATCAACAACTGGACGGGCCTGTGCCTGTCGATGGACCCGGCCACCGCCACCACCGCGGGCGGCAAGGTGACCCAGGAGACCTGCTCCAAGTAACGCCCGCCCGGCAGGGGGCCGGCGCGCGACGCGCCCGCCCCGCCCACGCCCCAGGCCGTCCTTTCCCCCGAAGGGCGGCCTGGTCGTCCCTCCTCGGCGCCTAACGGTTCCGGCGGCGCGGCAGCCGCAGCGAGGCCAGGGCCGTCAGGGTCAGCAGACCCGCGCTGATCAGGAGGCTCGTGCGCAGGGCCGTCTCCATGTCCCGGGCCGCGAGCGAGCCGAAGACCGCGATCGCGAGGGCGCCGGCCGTCTGCCGGACCGCGTTCAGGAGACCGGCAGCCGTGCCCGCCCGCTCCGCCGGGACGGCC
Source organism: Streptomyces sp. NPDC053513 (assembly GCF_044544765.1). Taxonomy (NCBI): domain Bacteria; kingdom Bacillati; phylum Actinomycetota; class Actinomycetes; order Kitasatosporales; family Streptomycetaceae; genus Streptomyces; species Streptomyces sp. NPDC053513. Next base: position 83,016 of record NZ_JBITXP010000029.1, on the reverse strand, counting down.
TCCATCATCGCCGCGATCAGCGGCGGCAGGGAGAAGCCGGCCCCGAGCGCGAGCGGCACGAGCAGGAGGGCCTGTGCCGGCCGCGAGGAGTCCGCGTCCACGGTGAGCAGGCCCAGGAGCCCGGCCACCGCGACCGCCTGGCCCAGGATGATCGGCAGCCGCGCCCCGTACCGCGCCGCCACCTTCGCCGACAGGACGTTCACCCCGGCCAGCAACCCCGTCATCGGCAGGAACATCAGCCCCGCGCCGAGCGCCGAGAGCCCCAGCACCTGCTGGAAGAAGAGGCCGAACACGAAGACCATGCCGTAGAAGGCCACGCTGTTCGCCGAACCCGCCGCGACCGCCACCGCCACCGTCGTGTTCCGGAACAGCCCGAGCGGCACCATCGGATGCCGCCGCCGCGCCTCGACCAGCAGGAACGCGGCGAAGGCGACCACCGCGAGCCCCAGTGCCCAACGGCCCTCCACGCCTCCCTCGATGGCTGCGAAGGTCAGCGCCCCGAGCGCCGTCATCGCCGTGAGCTGCCCCGGCAGGTCCAGCGGGGCGGGCCGGCGCGACGAGCGGGCCACCCGGGTCAGCAGGACGAGCGCGAGGAGCCCGAGGGGCAGGTTGATGAAGAAGATCCCGCGCCAGCTCCAGGCCGTGGTCAGCGCCCCGCCCGCGACCGGGCCGAGGGCCACCGCGACCGTGCCGCCCGCCGCCCACAGCGACACCGCCCGGGCCCGCCGCCCGGGATCGCCGTACGCCTCCCGTACGAGTGCCAGCGAGGCCGGCAGCATCACGGCCGCCGCCGCGCCCTGCACCGTCCGGGCCGCCAGGAGCCCGGGCAGGCCGGGGGCCAGACCGCAGGCCGCCGAGGCGAGCGTGAAGACGACGACCCCCGCCCCGTACGCCCGGCTCGCCCCGACCCGGTCGGCCAGCGCCCCGCTGGAGAGCAGCAGCGCGGCGAAGGCCAGCGTGTACGAGTCGACGACCCATTGCAGACCCGTCATCCCGGCCCGGAGGTCCGCGCCGATCGCGGGCAGGGCGACGTTGACGACGGAGGTGTCGAGGGTGATGAGGGCGAAGCCGAGCATGGCCGCGGCGAGCGCGGGCCCGGGGGAGGGGGTGCTGTGACGGACAACGGGCTTGGGGATGAGGACTGTTGAGGCCATGTGCCCAGCTTCGTGACCTGCGAGCCCGTACAGTAGTGGCTCGAATGCCATACGACCGGAGGTTCTGGCCATGCCCGTCGGTTCCCGTGTGCGCCGCGTCGCCGTGATCGCGGCCCCGCCCGTCTCGATGTTCAACCTGGCCATCCCGGAGATGCTCTTCGGCAAGGTCGAGATCGACGGCCGGCCCGGGTACGAGACGGTCATCTGCGCCCCCGACCCGGGGCCCGTCACCACCACCGGCGGCCTCGACCTGGTCGTCCCGCGCGGGCTCGACGCCGTCGAGGGGGCCGACACCGTGATCCTCGCGGGCAGCGGAGCGTACGAGGATCCCGACCCGCGCGTCCTCGACGTCCTGCGCGCCTCCGCCGGCGAGGGCAAGCGGATCGCCTCCATCTGCACCGGTGCCTTCGCGCTCGCCGAGGCCGGACTGCTCGACGGCCGGGCGGCGACGACCTACTGGGCCTACCGGCCGCTGCTCGCCGCCCGCCACCCGGCCGTCGACCTCCAGGACGACGTCCTCTTCGTCCAGGACGGCCCCGTGCTCACCTCCTCCGGATACGCGGCGGGCATCGACCTCTGCCTGCACGTCATCCGCACCGACCACGGCGCCGCCGTCGCCAACTCCGTCGCCCGGCTCGCCCTCGTCGCACCCGTCCGGCCCGGCGGCCAGACCCAGTTCACCCAGACCCCGCTGCCGCCCGAGCGCGGCGTCTCCTTCGCCGACACGCGCGCGTGGGCGATGGCGCACCTCGACGAACCCCTCGGCCTCACCGACCTCGCCCGGCACGCCGGGGTCTCCGTCCGCACCCTCTCGCGCCGCTTCCACGCCGAGACCGGCGTCAGCCCGCTCCAGTGGCTGCTCCACCAGCGCGTCGAGCGGGCGAAGGAGCTCCTGGAGACCACCTCCCTCGGCATGGACCGGGTGGCCCGCGCGAGCGGCCTCGGCTCCGCCGACTCGCTGCGGCAGCACGTCCTGCGCCGCACGGGCCTCACCCCGAGCGCCTACCGGTCCTCCTTCAACCGCCTGACGGGCGCCGACGCCCCCTGACGCGCGGTGCTCCTGCTCACACCGGGGCCGGAAACGGAATGAAACGGACCGCCGGACGCGTTCCCTCCGGCGTACACACCCCCGTACACCCCACCGGCAATCCCTCGGAGAGAAGTCACATGCGCGTCGAGATCTGGAGCGACATCGCCTGCCCCTGGTGCTACATCGGCAAGGCCCGCTTCGAGAAGGGGCTCGCGGCCTTCGCCCACCGCGACGACGTCGAGGTCGTGCACCGCTCCTTCGAGCTCGACCCGAACCGCGTCAAGGGCGACACCGGCCCCGTCCTGGAGATGCTGGCGAAGAAGTACGGCCGCACCCTCGACGAGGCCCGCGCCATGGAGGCGCACGTCGCGTCGAACGCGCACTCCGAGGGCCTCGCCTACCTCACCGACGGCCGCGACCACGGCAACACCTTCGACATCCACCGGCTGTTGCACCTCGCCAAGGAGCGCGGCCGCCAGAGCGAGCTCCTGGACCTGGCCTACCGCGCCAACTTCGCCGAGGAGCGCTCCGTCTTCGACGACGGGACCCTGGTCGCGCTGGGCGTGGAGGCCGGTCTCGACGAGGCCGAGGTCCGGGCCGTCCTCGCCGACGGGTCGGCCTACGCCGACGCCGTACGGGAGGACGAGCGGGAGGCCGCCGAACTCGGCGCCACCGGCGTGCCGTTCTTCGTCCTCGACCGCCGTTACGGCGTCTCCGGCGGCCAGCCCGCCGAGGTCTTCACCCAGGCCCTGGAGCAGGCCTGGCAGGGCCGCGTCCTCCAGCCGGTCGGCTCCGACGCGGAGGTCTGCGGCCCGGACGGCGCCTGCGAGGTCCCTTCGGCCTGACCGGTCATCGACGACTCGACGGTCGTCGCCGTCCCCGGCCTCGGGGACCGGGCGGGCGCCCTGCACGACGCGGGCGTCCTGCTCTCGGCCCGCGCGGGCAACCTGCGGGCGTCGTTCCGCCTGTACAACACGGCGGCGGACGTGGACCGCGTCCTGGCGGGCTGAGCCCCGAAGGACGACCCCGGCAGGGTGAGCCGGCCCGGCGGGCTCGGGCCGAGCCTCAGCAGACCGGGCCCGTGCCCTCCTCGCCCGCCTCCTCGGTCAGGTTTCCGCCCACCAGGCCGAGCAGGCGGGCGAGCTCCGCCCGGTCGGCCGGGGCGAGACCGGCGAGCGTGCTCTCCTCCAGGTCCGCCCACGCGCCCTCGACCCCGGCGCGCAGGGCCAGGCCCGCGTCCGTCGCCTCGACCAGGACCGCGCGCCGGTCGGCCGGGTCCGGGCTGCGGCGGACGTAGCCGCACTGCTCCATGCGCTGGAGCATCTTCGTCACCGTGGAGGGGTCGAGCCCGAGCGACTGGATGAGTTCCGACTGGCGGACCGCCCCGCAGTCCCACAGCCGCATCATCATCAGCTCCTGGCCCGGGTAGAGGCCGAGGTCCCGCAGCCGCCGGCCCATGGCGATCCGGTGGAGCCGCGCGACCCACGCCAGGGCGTGGCTGACGGTCCCGCCGCACCCGGCGGGCACCGGGGGCGGGGCGGACGGGACGGTACAGACGGGGTCGGTTCCGGACATGCGGGCTCCTCGGGACGGCTCTCCTCCCCAAGATTACCTTCGGACGACAGATTCCCTTGGCTGGCCAAGTAAATGGGTTACAGTGGCATCGGCCCAATTAATTGGCCGACCACATATTCTTGTGAGGGACAGCCGTGACCACTGCATTCGACCCGATCGACCTCGCCGGCACCCGTCTCGCCAACCGCATCGCGATGGCCCCGATGACCCGCAGCCGCGCCAACGGCGAGGACGGCACCCCCACCGCGATCGTCGCCGAGTACTACGCCCAGCGCGCCTCCGCCGGACTGATCATCAGCGAGGGCGTCCAGCCCGTCCCCGAGGGCCAGGGCTATCCCAACACCCCCGGAATCCACAGCCGCGCGCAGATCGCCGCCTGGCGCGAGGTCACCGACGCCGTCCACGAGCGCGGCGGCCGGATCTTCGCCCAGCTCATGCACTCCGGCCGGATCGGCCACCCCGACCTCCTCGACGGCGACCTCCACCCCGTCGGCCCCTCGCCCGTCGCCGCCGCCGGCCAGGTCTACACCCACGAGGGCCCCAAGGACTTCGTCACCCCGCGCGAGCTCACCGGCGACCAGGTGCGCGAGGCGATCGCCGGCTTCGCCTCCGCCGCCCGCAACGCCGTCGAGGCCGGCTTCGACGGCGTCGAGATCCACGGCGCCAACGGCTATCTGATCCAGCAGTTCCTCGCTTCCGGATCCAACCACCGCACCGACGAGTGGGGCGGCCCGGTCGAGAACCGCATCCGCTTCGCCGTCGAGGTCGTGAAGGCCGTCGCCGCCGAGATCGGCCCCGAGCGCACCGGCCTGCGCATCTCCCCGGCCAACACCCTCAACGACATCAGCGAGACCGACACCGAGGAGCTCTACACCCGGCTGCTCACCGCGATCGAGCCCGTCGGCATCGCCTACCTCCACGTCCTGGAGACCTCCCCCGAGCGCCGCCCGCTCGTCCTCGACCTGCGCAAGCGGTTCGCCGGCGCCTTCATCCTCAACCCGGCCACCGGCGCCGACCCGACCGGTGCCGAGTCCCTGGCCCTGATCGAGGACGGCACCGCCGACCTCGTCGCGTACGGCAGGCTCTTCATCGCCAACCCCGACCTGCCCGCCCGCCTGCGGACCGGCGGCCCCTACGCCGCTCCGGACCCCGCCACCATGTACGCCGGAGGCCCCCAGGGCTACATCGACTACCCCGCGCTCTGAACCCGGGTACGGGAGAGGGGCGGGGGTCACGGACCCCCGCCCCTCTCCCGTACGGACGACGTACGGACTACCAGGCCTCCGTGACCGCCCGGCGCGCGCCCTCCAGGTCCACCGCGCGGCCCGACTCGCCGAGCGCCGCGCCCAGGGCGGCGAGCGAGGACTGCACGGCCCCCGGGGTCGCGTCCGCCCCGTAGTGGTTGACCCGGATCATCTCCCCGGCCAGCGCCCCGCCGCCCGCGATCAGCGGCAGCGACGGATCGGCCGCGAGGGCCTTCGCCACCAGCTCCGAGGCGTCGACACCCGCCGGCGTGCGCAGCGTCGTCGCCACCGGCGCCGCGTCCTCCGCCTCGTGCACGTACGGCTCCAGGCCACCGCCCAGGGCCAGCGCGCCCGCACGGGTCGCGGCCGCCGCCGAGGCGTGCCGGGCCATCAGCACGTCCAGGCCCTCCGCCTCGATCCGCTCCAGACAGGCCTCCAGGGCCAGCATCTCCAGCTGCGCCGGAGCGTGCAGGAGAGCCTTCCGGCCACCGTCGATCCAGCGCTCCTTCCAGTCCAGGAGGGAGAGGTACGAGCGGCGCGGCGCGGCCGGGTTGGCGGCGAACCGCTCCCACGCCCGCGCGCTCACCGACACCGCCGACACGCCCGCGGGCCCGCCCATCGCCTTCTGCGCGCCGATGATGCACATGTCCACGCCCCAGGCGTCCGGCAGCACCGGCTCGGCGCCGATCGACGCCACGGCGTCCAGGTAGAACAGCGCGCCGTGCGCCCGCACGACCTCGCCGATCTCCGCCACCGGGTTGGTGTTGCCGGTCGCCGCCTCGGCGTGCACCAGCGACACGAAGTCGATCTCCGGGTGCTCGGCGAGCGCCCGCTCCACCTGCTCCGCCGTCACCGCCGTGTGGAAGGGCACCGCCAGGTCGACCACGGTCGCCCCGCTGTCCCGTAGCCAGTTCCCGAAGGTCTGGCCGTACGGACCGGTGACGACGTTCAGCGCGGTCGAACCGGCCCGCGCGCCACTGCGGATGCACCCCTCCAGGGGCAGCAGCGCCTCGCCCTGGGTGATCACCACGTCCTGCTCCGTGGAGAGCAGGGCGGCCACCCGGCGCTCGATCGACGCGAAGTGCGCGGCGGTCATCGGAGCCAGGTCCAGCAGCGGATGTGTCACGGTCACGGAGGTTCCTTCGGTGTCGCATGCGTGTCGCATACATCGGGATCGGGCTCGTGCCAGCGTAAGCGGTCCCCGGCGCCCGACCGGCGACGGTGCGCCGTCACGGTGCCGTACGGAACGTGTCACAGGGCCCTCACCACCGCGTTCGGGCGCTTCCCCCGGAAGCCCGCCGGTGGGATGGTGCGGGCCGGAGCGGCCCCCGACGGCGGCCGCCGGGAGGAACGGGGTGGACACCATGATCCGGAGAACCGGCAGAACCGGAACCGGCAGAACCGGAACCCGCGCGAACGGGGCCGGCGCGAACAGGGCTGGTGCGAACGGGACCCGCGCGAACGGGACCCGCGCGAACATGACCGGTGCGAGCGGGACGGCGCTGCCGCGCCGGGCGCTGGTGGCCGCCGCGGCGCTCGCCCTCGCCGCCCCGCTGACCCTCGCCGCCTCGGGAGACGCGGGAGCGACCGGGGTGGTGTGGGCGTCCTCGATCCGCACGATCGTCTTCGCCCGCTACGACGCGGCGACGCCCGTCGAGGACCTCTACGCCGTCGCCCCGTTCGGCGGCTCGCCCACCCGGCTCACCCACACCCCCGCCGTCAGCGACGTGATGCCCAGCTGGTCCCCCGACGGCAAGCGGGTGGCGTTCCTCCGCTACGGCTCCGACGGCGCGATCGACGGCATCTGGACGATGAACAGCGGGGGCGGCGACCTGAAGGCCGTGCCCGGCACCGCCGGAGCCTCCGACCCGGCCTGGTCCCCGGACGGCACGCGGATCGCCTACTCCAAGCCGGTCGGCGCCGAACGCGAGATCTACGTGGCCGACACCGACGGCGCCCCCACCACCCGGCTCACCCACACCGCGGAGGACGAGTACCACCCGACGTGGTCCCCGGACGGCGGGTACCTGGCGTACAGCCGCGCGGACGCGTCCGGGCACAGCAGGCTGATGAAGATCCGGCTGTCCACCCTGGAGCAGACGCCGATCACCCTGGCCGGCTCCCAGGACTGGACGCCCGACTGGTCGCGCGGCGGCCAGATCGTCTTCAGCCGGGTGGATTCCACCGGCTTCGCCCACCTCCACGTCGTCCGGCCCGACGGCGGGGGGACGCACCGCATCACCTCGGCCCGCGCCAACGACAGGTCCCCGTCCTGGTCGCCGGACGGCCGGCGGCTGGTCTTCACCCGCGGCGGCACCGACGACGCCGACCCCGAGCACCTCTTCGTGGTACGGGCCGACGGCACCGGGCTCTTCCAGCTCACCAAGACCGACTCGCACGACCTGGAGGCCGATTGGCGCCCGTGACCCGCGCTCGGCGGGGCTCGTAGAGTGCGGGTATGAGCGATCACGAGGTGCTGCACGTGAAGGGGCGGGTGCTCGTCGGCCCGGAGGACGTCCGCGACGAACTGTGGTGCGTCGACGGGCGGATCACCTTCGACCGGCCCGCCGCCGAGGCCGTCACCGTCGAGGGCTGGGTGCTCCCCGGACTCGTCGACGCCCACTGCCACGTCGGCCTCGACCGGCACGGCCCCGTCGACGAGGCCACCAGCGAGAAGCAGGCCCTCACCGACCGGGACGCCGGCACCCTGCTCATCCGGGACGCGGGCTCGCCCTCCGACACCCGCTGGATCGACGAGCGCGAGGACCTCCCGAAGGTCATCCGGGCGGGCCGGCACATCGCCCGCACCCGCCGCTACATCCGCAACTACGCCCACGAGATCGAGCCCGCCGACCTCGTCGCGTACGTCGGCCGCGAGGCCCGCCGCGGCGACGGCTGGGTCAAGCTCGTCGGCGACTGGATCGACCGCGAGGTGGGCGACCTCACCGCCTGCTGGCCGCGCGCCGAGGTCGAGGCGGCCATCGCGGAGGCGCACCGGCTCGGCGCCCGGGTCACCGCGCACTGCTTCGCCGAGGACTCGCTCCGCGACCTCGTCGAGGCCGGCATCGACTGCGTCGAGCACGCCACGGGCCTCACCGAGGACACGATCCCGCTCTTCGCCGAGCGGGGCGTGGCCATCGTCCCGACCCTCGTCAACATCGCGACCTTCCCGCACCTCGCCGACGGCGGCCAGGAGAAGTTCCCCCGCTGGTCGGCGCACATGCGCCGTCTCCACAAGCGGCGTTACGACACCGTGCGGGCCGCCTTCGACGCGGGCGTGCCCGTCTTCGTCGGCACCGACGCGGGCGGCTCCCTCGCCCACGGACTGGTCGCCGAGGAGGTCGAGGAGCTGACCCGGGCCGGCATCCCGCCGATCGACGCCCTCTCGGCCACCGCCTGGGGGGCCAGGGCCTGGCTGGGCCGCCCCGCCCTGGAGGAGGGCGCCCCGGCCGACCTCGTCGTCTACGGCGAGGACCCGCGCGCGGACGTCCGCGTCCTCGCGGCACCGCGCCGGGTCGTCGTCAACGGCCGGGTCGTGGGCTGAGGGCCCGGCCGGGGAGCCGGGCCCGTCGGCTGCCCCGGCAGCCGAGCCGACTCCGGTTCCCGGCCGGTCAGCGGCTCAGGAACGCCAACCGGGCCCGCTTCTCCGGGATGAAGACCTCCGGCAGGTCCACCTCGGGGAGCACGACCTCCGGGCCCATCTCGAAACCGGCCCGCAGCATGCGGGCGATCGCCTTCTCGTTGGCGGCGTCGGGCTCGATCACGATCCGGGTGCGGTCCGTCAGCGCGAAGGCGACGAGCGCGGTGAGCAGCCGGCCCGTGAAGCCGGCCTCGGGGGCGAGCCCGGGCGCGACGAGCAGGTGCACGCCGATGTCGCCGGGCCGCACCTCGTAGCACTCGCCCACCCGGTCCGCCGCCGGGTCGTACGTCTGGAAGAGGGCGACCGGCTCCCCGTCCCGGGCGACCAGGTAACCGTGGTGCGTGGTCAGCGAGTCGAGGTGCGCGTAGATCTCCCGGACCTGCTCGACGGTGGTCCCGGCCATGCCCCAGAAGCGGGCCCGCTCCTCGTTGACCCAGCCGTGCAGGAGGGGGGCGTCGGCCTCGGGGTCGACGGGGCGGACCGTGACGGTCCCGAAGCCCTCGACGGTCTGGACGTGTACGGCGGTGGTCATGCCTGCTCCTTCGTGAGCTTCTGCCAGTCGGTGGTGACGGGGGCGAGCTCGCCCCGCAGCCACAGGGGGAGTTGGTCGCGGTGGTGCGGGTCGCCGGGGACGCCGGACGCGCCGAACGGCACGATCCAGCCGCTCCGCTCCCGGTCCGCCAGGTCCCAGACGTACCGCGCGGCGGAGGCGCGGGCGCTGCGGTCGGTCCAGCCGGGCACACTGGAGGTGGAGAGCACGCAGTCGTGGTCACCGCCGAGCCCCGGCCACCGGTCGTCGTCCGGGTCGGGCAGCGCCTGCCAGGGCGCGAGCCGGTGCGTCACGCCCCAGGCGGCGGGCGGCTCCCCGGCGCCGACCTCGTCGAGCGCCTCGCGCACGATCCGCTCCACGTCCCCGGCGGGCACGGGCCCGGCCACGAGCAGCGTCTCCAGGGCGAAGGCGACGCGCGGCCCGAGCGCCAGCCAGGGCCGGAAGAGCTCGGGGTACGGGGCGGGTTCGCGCAGCGCCGCGAAGGCCTCGTGCCCGGCGAGCCGGCGCACGACGGCCCCGCGCACGGCCGCGTAGAGCCCGGCGTCGACGCTCTCGGCGTCCATCCGCCGGTCCCAGCCGAGCAACCGCCGCCGCACGTCGGCACCGGCGGACGAGAGCCCTCCGGCCCGGTCGCCCCCGGGACCCGGCGGCGGGGTACGGCGGGCCCCCGCGGCCCCCGCCCCGACGGCGACGGCCACTTCACCGGGGGCGGCACCGGCGCCGGCCGTTCCGGCACCGACCCCCACGGTGACGGCTCCTCCGGCGACTCCGGCGCCCACCGTCCCGGTGACGCCCTCTCCGGCGCCGCCGGCATCCGCCGCCCCGGCGCGTGCCGGGGCCTCGTCCGCGCGCCGGACCGCCTCCAGGAGGCGGTCCGCCGAGGGGTTGGCGGTGTCCCGGTGGATCGCGGCCGTCGTCTCCGGGGTCCAGGCCGCCGAGGCGCGCAGCAGCTCGTCGATCCGGGTCGCCCGGTGCGGTGGCGCGAACTCGACGCCCAGCGGTGCGGCCAGGCCCCGGGCGTTGGCCATCACGGCGTGGCCGTGCACCTCGGCGCGGGGCAGGGGGGCCGGACCGTCGGCCCAGGCGTGCGCCGGGTCCCAGGCGGGCACGACCCGCAGGGAGTTGGCCCGGTCCCGTACGGGCACGTGACCGGCGACCCGGTGCAGGAGACCGCCCCGGGTGTCGGCGGCCTGGACGACGTTCACCGGCTCGACCCAGTCGTCGAGGGCCGCGTCCACGTCAGCGACGGTCCGGGCGCGCAGCAGCGCGGGCAGCACCTCGAAGCCGAGTCTCCCGGTGACCCGCGGCGGGTGTCGCAGGGCGATGCCCTCCCATCCGGCGGAGCCGTCCCGGGGCTCGCCGATGATCACCGGTCCCCGGTCCGTCTCGATCACCTCGATCCGTACCGGTTCCGCGTCCGCGACCTCGATCGTCTCCGTGTGCGCGGCCGCCGGGGCCCAGCCGTCGGGGCCGAGGGCCTCCACGGTGCCGTCGGGGAGCCGTCGCAGCCGTTCCCGGTACAGGTCCTGGTAGTCCGCCATCGCGTTGGTGATCGCCCAGGCCACCGGCCCGGCGTGGCCGAAGTGGGCGAGGCCGGGGACGCCGGGCACGGCGAGGCCCACCACGTCGTACGCGGGGCAGGCGAGCCGGACCTGCTGGTAGACGCCCGGCGCCTCGATGAACCGGTGCGGGTCGCCGGCCACCAGGGCCGCCCCGCTCGCGGTCCGTCCGCCCGCCACGACCCAGCCGTTGGAGCCCGCGGTCCCGGGCCCGTCGGTCGCGAAGAGCTCCGTCCACTCCTCGCCGAGCCGCCGGGCGACCTCGTCCCGCCAGAGTTTGGTGGGGAAGCCGGCGAAGAGGACGTGGGTCGAGAGCCAGACGGCGAGCGGGGTCCACGGCTCCCACCGGCCGGCCGCGAGGCCGGTCTCGGCGAACTCGGGCGCGCGGTCCGCCCCTTCGGCGAGGCCGTCGTTGACCCCGGCCACGTACGCGCGCACCCACGCGGCCGTCGCCGGGTCGGTCGCCGCGAGCCGCTCGAAGCAGCGGCGGGCGGTGTCGGCGAGCCGGGCCCGCCGGGCGAAGGCGTCCCAGCCGAGCTCGGCGGAGCCGAGGAAGGCGGCGCTGGTGCCCCGGGCCCGGTGCCGCTCGACCTCCAGCTGCCAGGCGCGGTCGCGGGCGGTGACCCGCCCCTGGGCGAAGGCGAGTTCCTCCGGGTCCGCGGCCCGCAGATGGGGGACGCCCCAGGCGTCCCGGTAGACCTCGATGCTCACGGAGTCCTTCGATCACTTAGGTTAGGCTGGCCTAAATTAATCTACAGGAGGCCGGGACCGGTCGCTCTCACCGGGTTGACGATCCGTGACCCGGCGGCGCCGTCGATCGTTTCCACCGATCCCGCGCACGCCTCCCCGTGCGAAACACGCGGGGCGGCCGAGAACGGTTGTGCCGAAAAAAATCGAAAATGAACACGGAAACCCCCCTTTGGAGTGAACTCACGTCAGGCGACCGCCGGTTCACTCTCCGTGCGTAAAGATTCCGGTGTCTCAAGTCGCCGAGGCCGCGCCGACCCACTGTCCCCGTGGCGAGCGGCCCGGCGGCGCCATGTCTCCTGTGGGGGTTCCACCATCTTGAACAGCAACACCTTCCGCCTGCCCGTACGCCGTTCCGCCGCTGCCGCGACCGTCGCCGCCCTGGCCGTCGGACCCGTGCTCCTCGCGGCCCCGGCGGCGCACGCCACGGGTGGCGAAGGGCGCTCCACCGCCGTCGTGCTGCGGGCCGGCCTCGACGTCTCCCTCCTCGGCAAGACCGTGGACGTCCCGGTGCGGACCTCCCTCAACGAGGTCGAGGCGCCGGCGAGCGAGCACGAGACCGCGCTCTCCGTGAAGGTGCGGGGAGCCGAGGGCGGCAAGCCGGTCGACCTCCTCAGGGCCGACGTCGCCACCGCGGACGCGACCGTGGACGAGAAGAAGGCCGAGGGGCACGTCAACCTCGTCAAGGCGCGGGTCCACGTCCCCGGCCTTCCGCTGCTCTCCCTCGTCGAGGTCGAGAAGGTCACGTCCAAGGCGCTGTGCGAGGTGGGGAAGAAGCCGGTCGCCGAGTCCGACGTCCTCGGTCACGTGACCGTGTTCGGCAAGAAGACCACCCTGACCGCGGGCGGCCGGACCCAGGTCGCCGTGCCGGGCGTCGGCCAGGTCACCCTGGACCTCTCCCGCACCTCCACGACCTCCCGCACCGCCGCGGCCACGGCCCTCGAACTCAAGGTGGAGGTCGACCCGCTGAAGCTCGGCGTCGCCGCGGTCGACGGCACGGTGACCCTCGCCGAGGCCACCTGCGAGACGCCCGAGGGCACGGCCCCGACCCAGAAGCCCACCCAGAAGCCGACCGACCGGCCCACCCAGAAGCCGAGCGAGCGGCCCGCGCAGCAGCCCTCGGCCAGGCCGAGCGACGCCGGCGGCATCAAGACGAACAACGGCGGCACCACGCCCACCGAGCACCTCGCCGAGACCGGCGGCAGCTCCACCACCCCGTACATCGCGGCCGGGGCACTCGCCCTCCTCGTCGCCGGCGGCGGCGCCCTCGCCGTGACCCGCTCGCGCGCCCGCTCCCGCGACTGACGGCCCGAGGGGGAAGCGCCGGGGGGCGCCGGGAGGGAAGCGAGGGTCCGGGGAGGGCGGTGACGACACCACCCCCCGGACCCTTCCGCACGGCCCGGCGGCCGGCGGGGCGGTCAGCCGCCGATCAGCAGCGCCTGGTCCAGCGCCTGCAGGAAACGGTTCGTCGTCACCCGGTCCCGGACCGCGAGCCGCAGCCAGTTCCGGTCGAGGCCCGGGAACGTGTCGCCCCGGCGGGCCGCGAACCCCAACGACCGCAGCCGCTCCCGTACCGCGTCAGCCCCGTCGATCCGCAGCAGCACGAAGGGGCCCTCCGCCCCCGGCACCGTCCGCACCTCGTCGAACTCCGCGAGCCCCGCCAGCAGATGGGCCCGCTCCACCCCGATCCGGTGCGCCGCGTGCTCCGCCTCCGCGAGCGCCGCCCGCGTCATGCACGCCTCCGCCGCCACCAGGGCGGGCGTCGACACCGGCCACAGCGGCTGCGTCCGCTCCAGGGCCGCGATCGTCTCGGGCTCGGCCAGGACGTACCCGATCCGCAGCCCGGCGAGCCCCCAGGTCTTGGTGAGGCTCCGCAGCACCACGAGCCCCGGCACGTCGGTCCGCCCGGCCAGCGACTCCCGCTCGCCCGGCACCGCGTCCATGAACGCCTCGTCGACCACCAGGATCCGGCCCGGACGGGCGAGCGCGGCGATCGAGGCGGCCGGGTGCAGCACGGAGGTCGGGTTCGTCGGGTTCCCGATCACCACCAGGTCCGCGTCCTCCGGAACCGCCGCCGGATCCAGCCGGAAGCCGTCCTCCTCGCGCAGCAGCACCCGCTCCACCTCGTGCCCGGCGTCCCGCAGCGCCGCCTCCGGCTCGGTGAACTGGGGGTGCACCACCACCGGCCGCCGCACCGGCAGGGCCCGCGCGAGCAGCACGAACGCCTCCGCGGCGCCGGCCGTCAGGAGCACCCGCTTCGACGGCAGGTCGTGCCGCTCGGCGACCGCGGCCCGCGCGGCCCGGCCGTCCGGATAGGCCGCGAGACCGGTCAGCGAGTCGGCGATCCGCTTCCGCAGCCAGTCCGGCGGGGTGTTCGTCCGGACGTTGACCGCCAGGTCGATGAGTTTCTCGTCCCGGACCTCCGCGTCACCGTGGTGGCGCAGGTCGTGGGCGTCGGAGTGCGTGTGCGTGTCCATGGCCGCCGTCGTGTGGGGGGTGGGGATGGTGGGGGGTGAGTCAGGCTCGCCAGCGATGTACCCGTGCGTCAAGGGCAACAACCGTGCGACGGACGTCACTTCGTTCGTACGAAACGGGACGAAAGTGGCGATCGCGCAGGTCGCGCGCCGGGATTTCCGCTTCGGGACGACCAACACGGGCCCAACCCGACCGACGAACGACTCCCCGGGCCCCGCCCGACCGTCCGCGTCCGCGGCCGTCGCGGCACCGTTCTCCGTACCCGCGTTCGCCCGGCCGTCCGGGACCGCCCGGCCGTCCTCCGCCGCCGCGAGCAGCGCCGCCGCCTCCGCCACCGAGGCCGTGCCCGTCGCGGCCAGCGGCAGAGCCGAAGGATGCGGTACGGGAACGGCCGCCAGCTCCCCGGCCGGGAACCCCCGCACCGGCACCCCCAAAGCCGCCGCGGCCGCCACGATCCCCGGCTCGGCGGCCCGCGCGTCCAGCGTGGCGAGCGACCGCACGCACCCGGCCGGGAGCCCCGCCTCCCGCAGGACCTCCCCGATCAGCGCCAGCAGCTCGTCCGCCGTCGTCCCCGACCGCGCCCCGACGCCGAGGTGCGCACCCGCCGCCCCATCCGATAGCAAAGGCCCATGGCAGTAGTCGTCGCGCTCGGCGCGTTCCTCATGACGCTCTTCGGCGGCTGGGTCGCCGGGCGCGTCACCGACCGCCGCCACCTCGTCCTCGGCCTCGCCGGCGGACTCATGCTCGGCGTCGTCGGACTCGACCTCCTGCCCGAGGCCCTGGAGGCCGCGGGGAAGAAGGTCTACGGCGTCCCGGAGGCCCTGCTGCTCTTCGTCGGCGGCTTCCTCTTCGCGCACGTCGTCGAACGCCTCCTCGCCGTCAACCGCGCCGCGCACGGTGTCGGCGCCGACGAGAGGGTTCCGCAGGTCGGCCTCACCGCGGCCGCCGCGATGGTCCTCCACAGCCTCATGGACGGCATCGCGCTCGGCGCCGCCTTCCAGGTCAGCGGCGGCATGGGCGCCACCGTCGCGCTCGCCGTCATCACCCACGACTTCGCCGACGGCTTCAACACGTACACGATCACGAGCCTCTACGGGAACGCCCGCCGCAAAGCCCTCGCCATGCTCGTCGCGGACGCCGTCGCCCCCCTCGCCGGCGCCGGACTCGCCACCCTGTTCACCCTTCCGGAGGAACTTCTCGGCTGCTATCTCGGCTTCTTCGGCGGCGCCCTGCTCTACCTCGCCGCCGCCGAGATCCTGCCGGAGGCGCACCACGAGCACCCCGCCCGCTCCACCGTGCTGTGCACGGTGGCGGGCGTGGCCTTCATCTGGCTCGTGGTGGGCGTCTCCGGCGGCTGACCTCACGCGCAGTGCTCCACGAACCGCGCGGCGACCTCCGGGGACCCCGCCCAGTGGGTGTGCACGTAGCTGGCGTGCACCCCGCCCTGCACGAAGCCCTCCACCCGACGCTCCGGCTGCCGCAGCCCCCAGGCCGCCAGCGGCCCGGCGCCCGGCTCGATCACGGTGCGGTGGAACTCGTGCCCCCGCATCCGCGTCCCGGCCGGCGCGAGGACGCTGTCGCTCACGGCGACGGCGTCCCGGTAGCCGAGCGTGAGCCGCTCCGACATCCGCGCGTCGGCGTCGAGCACCCCGCACATCGGCGTGCCGTCGAGCGACCGCGCCAGGTACAGGAGCCCGGCGCACTCGGCGGCGACGGGCGCGCCCGAGGCGGCGAGCCCGGCCACGGCCTTCCTGAGCGGCTCGTTGGCGGACAGCTGCTCGCCGTACATCTCGGGGAAGCCGCCCCCGATGACGAGCCCGCTCGTGCCCTCGGGGAGCCGTTCTTCCCGCAGCGGGTCGAACGTGACGACCTCGGCCCCCGCGGCTCGCAGGAGCTCGGTGTGCTCGGCGTACGAGAACGTGAAGGCCGCCCCGCCGGCGACGGCCACGACCGGCCTCCGGCCGGGCTCGTGTGCCGTCCGCGGGCCGGTGGTCGGGTTGTGCCCACCCGTTCCGCCTGCCCACAGCCCGTGGGCGTCCCACGGTTCCGCGCCCAACGACGGCGCCGACCGCGCAAGCGCCAGCAGCGCGTCCAGGTCGCACCCCCGGCGCACCTGCTCCGCCTGGGCGGCCACGGCTTCCACGGCCTGGGCCTGCCGCTCGGCGACCGGCACGAGCCCCAGGTGCCGGGACGGCGTGGCGACGGCGGGCGCCCGCCGCAGCACGCCGAGGACCGGCACCCCGGACTCCCCGAGCGCCTCCCGCAGCAGGTGCTCGTGGCGGTCCGTCGCGACCTTGTTGAGGATCACGCCCCCGATCCGCACCTCCGGGTCCCAGGACGCGAACCCGTGCACGAGCGCCGCCACCGACCGCGACTGCGAGGACGCGTCGACGACGAGGACCACCGGCGCCTTGAGCAGCTTCGCGACCTGCGCGGTGGACGCCAGCTCGCCCTGGTCGGCGGCGCCGTCGTACAGGCCCATGACCCCCTCGACCACGGCCAGGTCGCAGCCGCGCGCCCCGTGCAGGAAGAGCGGCGCGATCAGCCCCGTGCCGCACATGTACGCGTCGAGGTTGCGGCCCGGGCGGCCGGTCGCGAGCGCGTGGTAGCCCGGGTCGATGTAGTCGGGTCCGACCTTGTGCGGGGAGACGGCCAGACCACGGCCGGCGAACGCGGCCATCAGGCCGGTCGCGACCGTGGTCTTGCCCGCGCCGGACGACGGCGCGGCGATGACGAGACGTGCTACCACTCGATGCCCCGCTGGCCCTTCTGACCGGCGTCCATCGGGTGCTTCACCTTGGACATGTCGGTGACGAGGTCGGCGAAGTCGACCAGTTCCTGCGGCGCGTTGCGGCCGGTGATGACGACGTGCTGCTGACCGGGACGGTCGCGCAGCACCTCGACGACCTCCTTGACGTCGATCCAGCCCCAGTGCAGCAGGTACGCGAACTCGTCGAGGACGTAGAACTTGTACTTCTCCTCGGCGAGGTCCCGCTTGACCTGCTCCCAGCCCTCGCGGGCCTTCTCCTCGTGGGACTGCTCGCCCTCGGCGACCTCGCGCTGGATCCAGGACCAGCCCTCGCCCATCTTGTTCCAGGTGACCGTGCCGCCCTTGCCGGTCTCGCCGAGCGCCTTGAGGGCGTTCTCCTCGCCGACCCTCCACTTGGCGGACTTGACGAACTGGAACACCCCGATCGGCCAGCCCTGGTTCCAGGCGCGCAGCGCCATGCCGAACGCGGCGGTCGACTTCCCCTTGCCGACGCCGGTGTGCACCATCACCAGTGCCCGGTTGCGGCGCTGACGGGTGGTGAGACCGTCGTCGGGCACGACGGTCGGCTGTCCCTGCGGCATTAAGCGGCCCTCCTGGTGGCGTTGTCTGCTTGTACGTCTCTGACGAGGCCGGCGATCGAGTCGGCGCGCAGCTCGTCCAAGGTCACGGCGGTGCCGCCGAGTTCGCGCGCCAGGGACCCCGCGAGCCCGAGCCGCACCGGGCCGGTCTCGCAGTCCACGACCACCGACGCCGTGCCCTCGGCCGCGTGCAGCCGCGCCGCGCGGGCCGCCAGCGCCACCGGGTCGGCGCCGCCGCCGGTCGCCCGCCCGTCGGTCACGACGACGAGCAGCGGGCGGCGCGAGGGGTCCCGCAGCCGTTCGACCCGCAGCACGTCATGGGCCTTGAGCAGCCCGGCGGACAGCGGCGTACGCCCCCCGGTCGGAAGCTTCTCCAGGCGGGCGGCGGCCGCGTCCACCGACGAGGTCGGCGGCAGCGCGACCTCGGCGTCCCGCCCCCGGAAGGTGACGAGGCCGACCTTGTCGCGCCGCTGGTAGGCGTCGAGCAGCAGCGAGAGCACGGCGCCCTTCACGGCGCTCATCCGCTGCCGCGCGGCCATGGAGCCGGAGGCGTCCACGACGAACAGCACCAGGTTCCCCTCGCGCCCCTCCCGGGTCGCCTGCCGCAGGTCGTCCCGGCGGACCACGAGGCCGGGCCCGGACCGGCCGCGCGCCCGCTGGTGCGGGGCGGCGGCCCGGACGGTCGCGGCCAGGTGCAGCTTGGTCAGCGCACCCCGGGGCAGGGTCGAGCCGGTGGTACGGCCGTGCTCGGTGCGGGCCCGGGAACGGCGCCCGGCCGCGCCCTCGCCGAGACCGGGCACGCTCAGCACCTTCGTACGGAAGGGCTCGCCGGCCTTGACGGCGGCGCGCTCACCGGCACCGGCACCGGAGCTCCGGGGCGCGGGAGCGCTCTCGGGGGCGTCGGCGGACTCGGGCGCGGGGCCGTCGGGCCCCTCGCCCTGCGGCGGAACGCCCCCGCCACCGCCGGGCCCGCCGTCCCCCGGCCCGTCCGGCTCCGGATCGTCGTCCGGCTCGTCCCCCTTGAACTGCTCCAGGGTCTCGTCGAGCTTGTCCTCGTCGAGACCGGGCGCGTCGAAGGGCGAGCGCCGCCGCCGGTGGGGGAGGGCCAGGAGCGCGGCCTGCCGCACGTCCTCCGAGGCGACCTCGGTCCGTCCGGCCCAGGCGGCGAGCGCGGTCGCGGTGCGGGCCATCACGATGTCGGCGCGCATGCCGTCCACCTCGAACGCCGCGCAGGTCGCGGCGATCTGGAGCAGCACCGCGTCACCGAGCTTCACCTGGGGCAGCAACTCCCGGGCGGCGAAGATCCGTTCGCGCAGCGCCGTCTCCTCGCCGGCCCAGCGGGCGGCGAAGGCGGCCGGGTCGTCCTCGAAGGCGAGCCGCCGCCGGACGACCTCGACCCGCTGCTCGGGGTCCCGCGACGCGGCCACCTCGACGGTCAGCCCGAACCGGTCGAGCAGCTGCGGCCGCAGCTCGCCCTCCTCGGGGTTCATGGTCCCGACGAGCAGGAACCGGGCGGCGTGCCGCACGGAGACGCCCTCGCGCTCGACGTGGGAGGCGCCCATGGCGGCGGCGTCGAGGAGGTGGTCGATGAGGTGGTCGCTCAGCAGGTTGACCTCGTCGACGTAGAGGATCCCCCGGTGCGCGGCGGCGAGCAGCCCCGGCTCGAAGGCCTTCACGCCCTCGGCGAGCGCCTTCTCGATGTCGAGCGCGCCGACGAGCCGGTCCTCGGAGGCGCCGACGGGCAGCTCGACCATCCGGGCGGGACGGGAGGTGCCGGGCGCGTTGCCGTGCGGGCCGTCCGGGCAGCCGGGATCGGGCGAGGCCGGGTCGCAGCTGAAGCGGCAGCCCGCGACGACGGCCACCTCGGGCAGCAGCTCGGCGAGCGCACGCACGGCGGTGCTCTTCGCCGTTCCCTTCTCACCCCGGACGAGCACACCGCCCACGGCCGGGCTGACGGCGTTCAGCAGCAGCGCGAGCCGCAGATCGTCCATGCCGACGACGGCGGTGAACGGATAGCGGGTGCTCATCGGGGGTTCGCTCCTTCGGTGGGTACGGATGCCTGGGCCGGGCGGCTGCTCACGGCGCCCCCGGCGGCACGAACGGCAGCCCCTCCGGGGCGCCCTCCTCGATCAGCCGCAGCAGCGCGTCCGTGTCCGCGTGCTCCTCGATCAGGTCGCCGAGCCGGTCGAGCTGCTCCTCCCGCAGCGCACCGAACGACGTGTCCGGGGCCGGGACGAACCGCCGTCCGGCCGCCGCCGCGACCTCCCGCAGGAACGCCCGCCGGAAGCCGTCGCTCTCCAGCGAGCCGTGCCAGTGGGTGCCCCACACGGAGCCGACCCGGCAGCCGTCGAGGAAGGCCTCCCCGCCGAGCACCTCGGCCACGCCGTGGTGGATCTCGTACCCCTCGACCCGCTCGCCGAGCGCCTCGCCGACCGGCCGGGCGAGGGTCTTCCCGGGCGCGAACCGGACCCGTACGGGCAGCAGTCCGAGCCCGTCGACCACGCCGGCCTTCGACTCGACCTCGTCCTCGATGCGCTCGCCGAGGGCCTGGAAGCCGCCGCAGACGCCCAGCACCGGCCGGCCCTCGGCCGCGCGCCGGACGAGGGCGTCGGCGAGTCCCCGCTCGCGCAGCCACGCCAGCGCCTTCACCGTGCCCCGGGTGCCCGGGACGACGACGAGGTCCGCGTCGACGAGCTCCTCGGGGCGGTCCACGAACCGGACGACGACGCCCGGCTCGGCGGCCAGCGCGTCGACGTCCGTGAAGTTGGACATCAGCGGTACGGCGCAGACGGCGACCCGCAGCACGTCCTCGCCGACCGGCGGCGCGACGACCGACTCGCGGACGGTGCCCCGCAGCGAGACCCGCAGGCCGTCCTCCTCGTCGATGCCGAGCCCGTGCGCGTACGGCAGGACGCCGAAGGTCCGGCGCCCGGTGAGCCCGTGCAGCATGTCGAGGCCCGGTTCGAGGAGGGTCACGTCGCCCCGGAACTTGTTCACGAGGTAGCCCGCCACCAGCGACTGGTCCTCGGACGCGAGCAGCGCCGTCGTCCCGAAGAACTGGGCGAAGACCCCGCCCCGGTCGATGTCGCCGACGACGACCACGGGCAGCTTCGCGGCGCGCGCGATGCCCATGTTCACGATGTCCGTGCGCCGCAGGTTGATCTCGGCCGGACTGCCCGCCCCCTCGCAGATCACGGCGTCATACGTGCCCCGGAGTTCCTCCAGGCACGCCATCACCGGCTCGAACAGGGTCTGCTGCCTTCCCCCGTGGTAGCCGCGGGCGCTCATCTCGCCGACCGGCCTGCCCATGAGGACGACCTGACTGGAGCGGTCGCCGCCGGGCTTGAGCAGCACCGGGTTCATGAGCGCGGTCGGCTCCACCCGGGCGGCCTGCGCCTGCATGGCCTGCGCCCGGCCGATCTCGGCGCCCTCCCGGGTGACGAAGGAGTTCAGGGACATGTTCTGCCCCTTGAACGGCGCGACCTTGATTCCCTGCCGGACCAGCCAGCGGCAGATGCCGGCCGTGACGACGCTCTTGCCCGCGTCGGACGTGGTCCCGGCGACGAGCAGCCCCCCACCCCTCATGCGTTCCTCCGCTTCAGCGCGCTCGCGATCATGCGGCCGCCCACGCAGGCGGCCAGGGTCAGTCCGGTGATCCGGCGGGACAGCCGGACCGCGCGGTCGATGTCGGCGACCTCGACGGGCCGCCCCTCCCCGTTGAGGACGGGCCGGTGCTCGACCCGCCCGGCGTACGAGAGGGTCCCCCCGAGCCGTACGCCGAGGGCGCCCGCGAAGGAGGCCTCGACCGGGCCCGCGTTGGGGCTCGGGTGCTTCGCGGCGTCCGCCCGCCAGGCCCGTACGGCTCCGCGCGGGTTCCCGCCGGCGACGGCGGCGAGCGCGGCGGTCAGCCGGGCCCCGGGCCAGCCGGCCAGGTCGTCGAGGCGGGCCGAGGCCCAGCCGTACCTGCGGTAGCGGGGGGACTTGTGGCCGACCATCGCGTCGAGGGTGTTCACCGCGCGGAAGCCGACCAGGCCCGGCACGCCCGCGACCGCTCCCCAGAAGAGGGCGCCCACGACCGCGTCGGAGGTGTTCTCGGCGACGGACTCGACGACCGCGCGGGCCATCGCGGGGCCGTCGAGGGAGTGCGGGTCGCGTCCGCACAGGTGCGGCAGCCGCTCCCGGGCCACCTCCAGGTCCCCGGCGGCGAGGGCGCCGCCGATCGCGCGGGCCTCGCGCCCCAGGGTCGTACCGCCGACGACGGCCCACACGGCGGCTGCGGTCAGCGCGACGGATCCGGCGCGGCTGCCCCGCGCCGTACGGGCGGCCAGGGCGCCGGCCGTGACGGTGGCGCCGGCGCAGACGGCGGTGTGCAGGGCACCCCAGCCGCGGTGGTCGTGCCACAGGGCCCGCTCGACGCGGGCCGCCGCCCGGCCGAAGGCGGCGACGGGGTGTCCGCGGCGGGGATCGCCGACGAGGAGGTCGGCGGCGAGGCCCAGGGCCGCGCCGTACGCGAAGACACCGGTGGCTGGGGAGACGCTGCGGCCGCGGCCGGGCATGGCGCTCTGTCCTCACTCAGGGTCCGCGCCCTGGATCGACGTGACCGGCGGCGAGAGTTCCTGACTCCCGGACCCCTCGGATCCGGTCACAGTGGCGGGACCGCGCCGGATTCGCACCGGACTTCCTCTACTGCCGCCGTAATGGCCCCGGCAGTCCACCACGGGCCGAGAACAGCCGTCAACTCACCCTTGACCTGCACCGCGTCACTGTGCGAAGCACCACAAACACGACGGCCGGGGGGGCCGCCCCCCCCCCCGCGGGGGCCCCCCCCCCGCGGGGCGGGGGGGGCCGCCGCCCCCCGCGGGCGCGGCGGGCGCCCCCGGCCCCACGCCCCCGGGGAGCCC
>NZ_JBITXP010000029.1:0-60783 GCF_044544765.1 Streptomyces sp. NPDC053513 | reverse complement strand
CCGGCCCCCCCCCCACAACAACCCCCCCCCCCCCCCCCCCCCCCCCCGGCCCCCCCCCCCCCCCCCCCCCCGCGCGCGCCCCCCCCCCGCGGGGCCCCCCCCCCCCCCGCCCGTCGTGAACGGGAGCGTCAGGCGACGATCAGGTAGATGCCGTACGCCACGGCCGCCAGGCACAGGGCGAAGCAGGCGTAGGCGCCGGTGCGGGCCAGGGCGGCGGAGCCCCCCTGGGCGGCGGCCCGCTCCTGCTTGGAGAGGCCGATGACGCCGAGGGTGAAGAGGGCCACGAGGGCGACGGTCGCCCCGAGGCTGACTCCGAAGACGGAGCCGAGGGCTGCCCAGTCGATCTTCATGCTTGGTTCCAGTTCCTTAGACCGCGGCGGGGGCCGGGGGAGCGGCCGGGTCCGTGGGGACCGGCGCGGGGATGGTGGTCTTCAGGTCCTCGTCCGCGACGGCGGCGACGGAACCGGCCGGCGGCGGGGTGACGGCCGCGATCGCGGTGGTCACGACACCGGCGGCCTCGGCCTCGGCGTCGTTCTCGACGTCGTTGACGTTGGTGTGGTCGACCACCTGGCGGCGGGAGACGAGCCAGATGCCGACGCAGGAGGCGATCAGGAAGGCCGCGACGACGTAGACGCCCCAGTCGCCCTGGCGGGCGACGTACTCGGCGCCCGCGCCGACCAGGCCGGCGGCCGGCAGGGTCAGGCCCCAGGCGACGAACATGCGGGTGGCGGTCGACCAGCGGACGACGCCGCCCTTGCGGCCGAGGCCCGCGCCCATGACGCCACCCGAGACGACGTGGGTGGTGGAGAGCGAGAAGCCGAGGTGGGAGGAGGCCAGGATGGTCGTGGCCGCGCTGGTCTGGGCGGCGAAGCCCTGCTGCGGCTGGAGGTCCGTGAGGCCCTTGCCCATGGTGCGGATGATGCGCCAGCCGCCGAGGTAGGTGCCGAGCGCGATCGCCAGACCGGCGGAGACGATGACCCAGACCGGCGGGTTGGAGCCGGGGGCGAGGGTGCCGCCGGCCACCAGGGCGAGGGTGATGATGCCCATCGTCTTCTGGGCGTCGTTGGTGCCGTGGGCGAGGGAGACGAGACCGGCGGAGGCGATCTGGCCGACCCGGTAGCCCTTGGCGGTGTCCTTCTCGTCGGTCCTGGCGCCGATCCTGTACGTCAGCTTCGTGGCCAGCATCGAGGCGATGCCCGCGACGATCGGGGCGGCGACGGCCGGGATGAGGACCTTGGAGACGACGACCTCGCCGTGGACACCGCTGACGCCGATCGAGGCGACGGTCGCGCCGATGAGTCCGCCCATCAGGGCGTGGGAGGAGCTGGAGGGCAGTCCGACCAGCCAGGTCACCAGGTTCCAGAGGATCGCGCCGACGAGCGCGGCGAGGATCACTTCGGGCTGGATGCCCTCTTCGTTGACCAGTCCCTTGGAGATCGTCTTGGCGACCTCGACCGACAGGAACGCGCCGACGAGGTTCAGCACGGCGGACATGGCCACCGCCGTCTTGGGCTTGAGCGCACCGGTCGAGATGGTCGTGGCCATCGCGTTGGCGGTGTCGTGGAAACCGTTCGTGAAATCGAACACGAGAGCTGTCACGACCACAATGGCGAGCAGCAGCGTGATGTGTTCCATTTACCCAGGCAATCGTTCGACGTCAGTAGTCCGTTGAACGTAAGCAACCTGGGTGAACGGAAGATGAACTGGGGCGGGCAGTGTGGTGTCCCTATCCGGTGTCAAGGGGTTCCGCTTCCGGCCCCGGGGCGCCCGGTGTCCACGATGCGGTCACCGGGCGACCACGGGTAATCCCGTTCCTCACGGGACACATGCGACTCACCCCGCTTCCTCCCCCGACATCCGGTTCCACCCCCTGGACAGAACCGTCCGACCGGGAGACCCCCCGGAGGAGACCCACGTCACTCCCGGGGCGCCCCCCGGCCCGTCGCTGTCCACCCCGGGCGCCCCTCCGGCCGCCGCGGCCCACCCCACCCCGGCCGGGCCCGTCCGGTGGCAGCTCCGACCCGTCCTGCCGAGACTGGGAGCGTGCGCCCGGCTACAGCGACGGCAGCGGCCGTCACCACCCTGATCGGTGTCGGCGCGGCCGTGATCGCGGCCGGCCGGTACGCCAGCGACGTCGCCCTCAAGGTGCCGTCCGGACGACCACTGCCCGGAGACCCCGGACTCACCGTGCACGCCACGGGGCCCGAACGGATCACCCTCACCCGCAGCCTCGCCTCGCTGCGCCCCGGCACGTACGGCATGGACGCCCCCGGCCTGCACGCCGTCCTGGGCCCCGTCCTCGACCGGGCCCCGCACACCGCCGACACCGTCGTCCGCCGCCTGGAGCGGGTCGAGCTCGGCGTCCTCGGGCCCGGCGCCCGCGTCCGGCTCACCCCCCAGCTCCACCGCGGCACCCCGACCAGCGCCCTCGGCCTCGTCCACGAGGACGTCGAGATCCCCGGCGAGCTCGGCCCCCTGCCCGCCTGGCTCGTGCCCGGCCCCCGCACCACCTGGGTGATCGCCCTGCACGGCCTCGGCACCACCCGCGAGCACCCGCTGAACCTCGTCCCCTTCTACGACCGCCGCAAGATCCCCGTCCTCGTCCCCGCCTACCGGGGCGACGAGGGAGCGCCCTCCTCCCCGGACGGCCTCGCCCACCTCGGCGACTCCGAGTGGCGGGACGTCGACGCCGCCATCCGCTACGCCGTCCGCAGGGGAGCCCGGAAGGTCGTCCTGCACGGCTGGGGGACCGGCGCCACGATGGCCCTGCGCGCCGCCGCCGAATCGGGCGTGCGCGACCGGATCAGCGGCATCGTCCTCGACTCCCCGGTCCTCGACTGGGAGGCCACCCTCCGCAACCTCGCGGCGGCCCGCCACGTCCCCGGCCCCCTGCTCCCGCTCGCCGTCCGCGCCGCCCAGGGCAGGACCGGCGCGCACGGCGACCTCCTCCGGACCGTCTCCGAGCCGGGCGCCCTGCGCGCCCCGGCCCTCCTCTTCCACGGTCCCGACGACACCCTCGCCCCCTGGGAGCCCTCCGTCGAACTCGCCTCCCGCCTGCCCGGCCTGGTCGCCCTGCGGACCGTGAAGCAGGCCCCGCACGCCGCGATGTGGAACGCCGACCCGAACCGCTACGAGGAGTCCCTGCGCCGCTTCCTCACCCCGCTGCTCTGACGGCCGCTCCGAGGCCGTTCCGGCGCCCGATCCGACGGGGCGTCCGATTCCGATTGGGCTTTCGGGCCGTCAGCGGGAAGACTGCCCCCGTGACGTCTCGAAAGCCCGATGAACCATTGGCGCGCAACTCCAGACTCCGACTCGTCCGCCCGCGGGCGCTGGCCACCGCCCGACGGGCCGTGACGACCCGGCGCACCCGGCCGGCGCCGCGGCCGCCCGAGGGGACCCCGCCCCGCGCGGAGCTCGCCCGCCAGGCCCGGCACGTCCTCGCCGACGCCGTACGGATCGCCCGCTGGGCCGCCGTCGAGCACGGCACCGACACGGCACTGGGCACCGGCCCCGGCGCCCGCCCCGCCCAGGAACGGGCCGCGGCCGCACTGGACCTGACGCCCGGCCAGGTCCGGGCCGGCTGGGACCGCGCCCGGCTCGCCGGGCTCGTCGAGCTGCACGGCGACACCGCCCGCCCCGGCTGGCGGCTGCACGCCTGGGACCGCGACGACTCCGCCGTCCTGCGCGGCTGGGTCGCCCTCTTCGACGCCTGGTCGCTCGTGCACCCCGCCCCCGAGGGGGTCGCCCCGAGCGCCGTCGCCGAGGTCGTCGAGGCCGTCCCGCAGGTGCTCTCGCTGCTCCAGCTCTCCCAGGGCCCGGTCCTCGTCCCCGCCCTCCTCGACCTCCTCGGCCAGCGCGTCGAGGAACTCCGCGAGGAGCGCTGCGAGGTCCCCGCGGCCGAGCAGGCGCCCGAGTCGGCGGACGCCCCCGCCCGCTCCGCCCTCGACGGTCTGCCCGCCCTCCTCGACTGGGCCCTGGAGGGCCTGGCCGCCGTCGGCGCGCTCACCCTGGACTCCGGCACCGACGAGCGCCACGCCACCCTGACCCCGCTCGGCAACTGGGCGGTCTGGGTCAAGCTGGAGCAGATCTGCGTCGCCGCGCAGAGCCCCGCGGGCAACATCGAGCAGTCCGCCGAGGACATGCTCCGCGGCTGCGCCCGGCTCACCCCGGGCCCGGCCCGCGACGAGTACCGCGCCTGGCTCGCGGCCCGCACCCTGTCCAGCGCCGTGAGCGAACTCCTCGCCGTCGCCCGCGGCGAGGACGCCCTCCTGCGCGGTCTCGCCTTCGAGGCGCTCCGCGTCGTCGGGGCGCCCGCCGAGGCCGAGGTGCGGGCCACCGTCGCCGAGCCCTCGCTCCGCCCGTACGCGCTGCTCTGGCTGGCCGAGTACGAGGGGGCCGACCCCGACGAGGCCCAGGAGGTGCTGACCCGCGAGGAGTCGACCTGGCTCTGGGTCGACACCGCGGCGGCCGTCGCCGACCACGGCGAGAGCGAACTGCTCGTCCGCCACCTCGACTCCGCCGTGCAGGGCACCGTCCCGGCGCTGCTCGACGAGGTCCGCGCCGTCGGCCACCCCCGCACGGTCCAGGTCCTGGTCGCCCTGGCGGCCGCCCACCCGGACCCGGCCCTGGCCAAGGCGGTCCGCCGGGCCGCCTTCCAGGTCCACACCGGCGGGGCCTGACCTCAGGGGACGCTCACCCCGCCGCGCCGGGGGCGTACGTACCGAAGCTCCATACGTTGCCCTCGGCGTCCCGGGCCGTGTAGTCCCGCGAGCCGTACTCCTGGTCCGTCGGCGGCATCACGATCTCGATGCCCTGCGCCACCGCCCGGGCGTGGTGCTCGTCGACGTCGTCCACGCGCACGTACACCGCGGTGGGACCGCCGTCGCCCATCAGCTTGTCGAACTCGCTGCCGCTGCCCTTGCTGCCCAGCATCACCATGCCGTTCCCGCAGGAGAGCTCGGCGTGCATCACGCGGCCGTCCTCGCCCTCGTACACGGCGCGCTCGGTGAAACCGAAGCCCTCCGTGAGCTGCTTGATCGCGGCCTTCGCGTCCTCGTACCGCAGCGCCGGACAGATGTCGGGGGTCCCAGCCATCCCGATCACTCCCTCTCGATGTGACCTGGATCTCAGTCTGGCAGCCGCCGCCGACAACTCAGCGGAAGGTGTCGCACCGGGCCATGTCGCCGGTCCGGTAGCCCTGCCGGAACCACTGCTGCCGCTGCGCCGCCGAGCCGTGCGTCCAGCTCTCCGGCGTCACCCGCCCCTGGAACCGCTCCTGGATCCGGTCGTCGCCCACGGCCGCCGCCGCGTCCAGGCCGTCGCGGATGTCCTCGTCGGTGAGCCGGGTGAGCAGCGGCCGGCCCGTCTTCTCGTCGGGGGTGGTCGTCGCGTGCCGCGCCCAGACCCCGGCGTAGCAGTCGGCCTGGAGCTCGACCCGCACGGCGGCGGAGTTCGCGCCGGTCCGCCCGTCCTGGGCGCGGGCGAGGGTCCCCATCAGGTTCTGGACGTGGTGGCCGTACTCGTGCGCCACCACGTACGCCTGGGCGAAGGGCCCGCCGGTCGAGCCGAACGTGGTCCGCAGCTCGTCGAAGAAGCCCAGGTCCAGATAGACCCGCCGGTCGCCGGGGCAGTAGAAGGGCCCCACCGCCGAGGTCGCCGGGCCGCACGCGGTGCCGACCCGCTGGGTGAAGAGCTTGGTGGAGGCGGTGCTGTAGGTCCCGCCCCGGCGCGCGTACTCGCCCCGCCAGTAGTCCTGCACGCTGTTGACGACGGCGACGATCCGGCAGTCCTCGCGCGTGTTGGCGTCCGAACCCTTCTTGCAGACCTGGTCCAGCCGGGCCGCCGAGGGCGAGGTCGCGGCCGGCTGGTCGCCGCCGTCCGAGAGTCCCAGCTGGTCGGGCCCCACCCCGAAGAACAGCCCCAGGACCAGCGCGACGAAACCGATGATCCCGCCCCCGATGGTCGCCCCGCCGCCCGGGATCCGGCTTCCCCGGGAGTCGCTGACCTCCGAGGTGTCCAGGTCGGCGTCGTCGTCGAACTGCACGGTCCACCACCCTCCGCTCTCCGCCGGGCAGAGACCGCCGCCCTGCGCCGAGTATCGAATGATCTCCACCTGCTCGCCCCTTTTGGGGTGCATCGGCGGGAATGTGAGAAGGATCCGAATGCGCCTGCCCCCGCCCGTCTGGCCGAAAACCAGTTGCAGGCGCCCGTTAGACTGGCCGCATGGCCGTTCTCCTCTGGGTGCATTAGCGGCGTCGAAGCCCGCCACCAGCCGTCCTTCCGCCCTTCCCACCGCCCTGGAGTCTGTCCGTGATCACCGCTTCCGGCATCGAGCTGCGCGCCGGCGCCCGAGTCCTCATCGAGTCCGCTTCCTTCCGCGTCGCCAAGGGCGACCGCATCGGCCTCGTCGGCCGCAACGGAGCGGGCAAGACCACCCTCACCAAGTGCCTCGCCGGCGAGGGGCAGCCGGCCGCCGGCAGCATCACCCGCTCCGGCGAGGTCGGCTACCTCCCGCAGGACCCGCGCACCGGCGACCTCGACGTCCTGGCCCGCGACCGGATCCTCTCCGCCCGCGGCCTGGACACCCTCCTCAAGAAGATGCGGGCGAACGAGGAGCGCATCGCCACCGGCTCCGGCGCCACCCGCGACAAGGCGCTGCGCCAGTACGAGCGCCAGGAGACCGAGTTCCTGACCAAGGGCGGGTACGCGGCCGAGGCCGAGGCCTCCACCATCGCCGCCGCCCTCGGCCTGCCCGACCGGGTCATGGGCCAGCCGCTGCACACCCTCTCCGGCGGTCAGCGCCGCCGCGTCGAGCTCGCCCGGATCCTCTTCTCCGACGCCGACACCCTGCTCCTCGACGAGCCCACCAACCACCTCGACGCCGACTCCATCGTCTGGCTGCGCGACTACCTGAAGACCTACCGCGGCGGCTTCATCGTCATCTCCCACGACGTCGACCTCGTCGAGACCGTGGTGAACAAGGTCTTCTACCTGGACGCCAACCGCTCCACGATCGACGTCTACAACATGGGCTGGAAGCTCTACCAGCAGCAGCGCGAGGCCGACGAGAAGCGCCGCAAGCGCGAGCGCCAGAACGCCGAGAAGAAGGCCGCCGCGCTCAACTCGCAGGCGGACAAGATGCGCGCCAAGGCCACCAAGACCGTCGCCGCGCAGAACATGGCCAAGCGCGCCGAGCGGCTGCTCTCCGGCCTGGAGGCGGTGCGGGTCTCCGACAAGGTCGCCAAGCTCCGCTTCCCCGAGCCGGCGCCCTGCGGCAAGACCCCGCTGACGGCCGAGGGGCTCTCCAAGTCCTACGGCTCGCTGGAGATCTTCACCGACGTGAGCCTCGCGATCGACAAGGGTTCGCGCGTCGTCATCCTCGGCCTCAACGGCGCGGGCAAGACGACCCTGCTGCGCCTCCTCGGCGGCGTCGAGAAGCCCGACACCGGCGAGGTCACCCCGGGCCACGGCCTGAAGCTCGGCTACTACGCCCAGGAGCACGAGACGCTCGACCCCGAGCGGACCGTCCTGGAGAACATGCGCTCGGCTGCGCCCGACCTCGACCTCGTCGAGGTGCGCAAGACGCTCGGCTCCTTCCTCTTCTCCGGCGACGACGTCGACAAGCCGGCCGGCGTCCTCTCCGGCGGCGAGAAGACGCGGCTCGCGCTCGCGACCCTCGTCGTCTCCTCGGCGAACGTGCTGCTCCTCGACGAGCCCACCAACAACCTGGACCCGGCCAGCCGCGAGGAGATCCTCGGCGCGCTGCGCACGTACAAGGGCGCCGTCGTCCTCGTCACCCACGACGAGGGCGCCGTGGAGGCGCTCGACCCGGAGCGGATCATCCTGCTCCCGGACGGCGTCGAGGACCTGTGGGGCGCGGACTACGCGGACCTGGTGGCCCTCGCCTGACCCTCCGGAGGCGGTCCCCGGGCCCCGTCCGGCCCTGGATGATCATCCCGGGCTGGATCATTCGGCTCATGGGTGATCCGTCATCTGAGTGAGGATCTCTCGTACATCCCGGCGCGGTGCTCTGCTGAATCCTTCCGGCAGACCCGCGCCGCACGTGTGTTCCCCTTGCCGTGCTGACCTGGTACTTCCCGTACCGACCGGTTCGAAGGCGCGTTTCCGGCCCCGCGGAATCAGAGCTTCCGTTCGTGATGACGGCGTACTCGTCCACAAACCCGGCGGCACGGACCTTGTCGAATGGGTGGCCAGGACGGACGGGAGGGGTGATCATGAGAAGTCCAGAGCGCACTTCCCATGAGGAGGCACGGGTGGCCGAGACTCTGAAGAAGGGCAGCCGGGTGACCGGCGCCGCGCGCGACAAGCTCGCGGCAGACCTGAAGAAGAAGTACGACTCCGGTGCGAGCATCCGGGCGCTGGCCGAGGAAACCGGCCGCTCCTACGGGTTCGTCCACCGGATGCTGAGCGAGTCCGGAGTCACGCTGCGCGGACGCGGCGGAGCGACACGGGGCAAGAAGGCGGCCTCGGCCTGACATCGGGGCGGCTCGACCGGTCCACCGGGACCCCCCGGTGGGCACCCGGTCGGTCCTGCGGCCGACCGGGTGGTTACTGTGCAGTCACTTAGCATGTCGCATGCAGTGCTGCACCGGAACCGGAGGCGCCCCCATGACTACGCTCGACGACTCTGAGCTCGTGTTCGACAAGGACGGTGTACGGCTCACCGTCGAGGACGCCGTTGCCACGGTGACCCTGACCAATCCGGCGAAGCGCAACGCCCAGTCTCCCGCTCTGTGGCGGGCGTTGACGGAAGCCGGCCGGTCGTTGCCCGGCAGCGTGCGGGTCGTCGTCCTGCGCGGCGAGGGCAAGTCCTTCTCCGCCGGACTCGACCGGCAGGCGTTCACGCCCGAGGGCTTCGACGGCGAGCCGTCCTTCCTCGACCTCGCGCGCGGTTCCGACGAGGAACTCGACGCGGTCATCGCCGAGTACCAGGAGGCGTTCACCTGGTGGCGTCGTAGCGACCTCGTGTCGATCGCGGCCGTCCAGGGCCACGCCATCGGCGCGGGCTTCCAGCTCGCCCTCGCCTGCGACCTGAGGGTCGTCGCCGAGGACGTGCAGTTCGCCATGCGCGAGACCAGCCTGGGCCTCGTCCCGGACCTCACCGGGACGCACCCGCTCGTCTCGCTCGTCGGCTACGCCCGCGCCCTGGAGATCTGCGCCACCGGCCGCTTCGTGCACGCGGAGGAGGCCGAGCGCATCGGTCTCGCCAACCTGTCCGTGCCCGCGGAGGAGCTCGACGCGGCGGTACGGGACCTCAGCGCCGCCCTGCTCGCGGCGCCCCGCGACGCGGTCACCGAGACCAAGGCGCTGCTCCAGGGCGTCTCCGGCCGCTCCTACGAGGAGCAGCGCACCGCCGAGCGCGCCGCCCAGGCCCGCCGCCTGCGCGACCTGGCGGGCCTCGGCGACTGACGCGCGTGGCGGGCGGCCGGCCCGCGCGAAGAGCGCCGGACACGCGCGTCCGGCGCGGCACCGCGCGCTTCGAGCGCGCGGCCGCACGCGTTCAGCGCAGTTCCGAGACCAGCACCGTGACCGCGGTCGCCCCGTCGGCGGCCGCGGTCGCGGCGTTCCGGGCGGCGCGGGCCACGTCCAGCGGGCGGTGACCGGCCGTCACGGCCAGCTCCACCCGCATCCCCTCCGGGCCCCGGTGCACCGGCGGCCCCCAGGTGTCCGTCACGCCCGCCACGCCCTCGACCCGCAGGACCGCCAGGGCCACCGGATCGTCCGTCGCCGGAGCCGGCCGCCCCGGCGGGGGAGCGTCCGGGGCCGCGGCGGGCTCCGTGTCGAGCAGCTCCGTCACCCGCAGGTCCACGGCCGTCACGAGCAGCCCGATCCCGTCCCTCGCCGCCCCGAGCAGGGCCGCCCGCAGCTCCTCGGCCAGCTCCGGCAGCGGACGGCCCGCGACCGCCCCGAAGTCCGCGGTGATCCGCAGCACCCCCGGCCCGAGCGCACCCGGCGGCACCGGGAACGGCTCGGCCCCCGCCGCCCCCTCGTTCTCGGCCTCCAGGTCGGGCCCGACCCGGAGCCCGCCCGGCACCACCCCCCGTACCGCCGCGGCGGCCGGGGCGAGGACGCCCCGCACCGCCCGCTCGGTGATCCACGCGCCGTCCCCCGCCGTCCCGAGCGGCAGCAGCCTGCCCGGCGCGAGCCGTTCCCGTACCGCCGCTGTCCATCCTTCAGCCGTCGTCATTCCCCCAGCCTGCCGCATCCCTGGGGCGAATTCGGGCAAGCGCCCTTAATGTGAGCGAGGAACCCCGAAATATGACAGAAGGGGCTAGATCTCATGACGGACACCACTCACTCCGGAGAACTCGCGACGGACGAGTCGCGCCGCACCTCCGTGACGAAGCGCGGGGGCGGCCTGGCGGGCACCCGGGGCCGGACGACCATCGCCGACGGGGTCGTGGAGAAGATCGCGGGTCTCGCCGCACGTGACGTCGACGGCGTCCACGCCATGGGCAGCGGCCTCTCCCGCACCTTCGGCGCCGTCCGTGACCGGGTCCCCGGCACAGGCGGCGGGAAGTCGAGCGTCACCCGGGGCGTCAAGGCCGAGGTCGGCGAGGTGCAGACCGCGCTCGACCTGGAGATCGTCGTCGACTACGGCGTCTCCATCGCCGACGTCGCCGGCGACGTCAGGGAGAACGTCATCGCCGCCGTGGAGCGGATGACGGGCCTCGAAGTCGTCGAGGTCAACATCGCGGTCAGCGACGTGAAGCTGCCCGAGGACGAGGAAGAGGAGCCGGAGCCCCGGCTTCAGTAGTCGTCGGAACCCCGGCGACAGGGGCCAGGAAGGGACTCGGAATGAGCATGGCGGTGGCCGGCCTGTTGGCCGGCATGGCTCTCGGATTCGCCGGATACTTCGGCGGCTTCGGAGCGTTCGTACTGGTCGCGGCCCTCGGCGCGATCGGCTTCGTGGCCGGGCGGTTCCTCGACGGGGACCTCGAACCCGGAGACTTCTTCCGGGGACGCGACCGCGGCGACCGGCGGCGGTGACCCGAGGTGGTGACGGACCTGGCAGACGATCCGGCACGAGTACGGGACGGAGTGCGGGACCGGGGGGCGACCACCATCGCCGACCGCGTCGTCGCGAAGATCGCCGCCCAGGCGGCGAGGGAGGCCCTCGACTCCGTCCCCCGAGGGGGATCGAAGCCGCACGCCTCGGTCGCCGTCCACCGGGACACCGCCCGTGTCTCGGTGAGCCTCGACCTCGACTACCCCTCCGACATCGGCCGCCAGTGCGGCGCCGTGCGGAACCGGGTACGCACGCGCGTGGAGGAGCTCGTCGGCCTGGAGGTCCATGAGGTGGCCGTCCACGTCGAGCACCTCCACTCCGCGCACACCCGCCACACCTCGTCGAGGGGCCGCCTCGCATGACCACGACCCCGGAACAGAACCCCACGACGAGCCCGGCCCCCCCGGGCGGACCCGCAGGCGGGGCGGCGGCCGTCCAGGCCGGCGCCCCGGTGCCCCGCGCCCGCCGCTTCTGGTCCGCCCGCCGCATCCCGGCCGCCCTCCTCGCGGCCGTCGTCCTCGCCGCCGCCGGGCTGCTCCTCTACGACGTCGCGGCCGTACGGGCCGACCGCTCCGCGATGTCCTGGCGGCGCCGGCTGGCCCACGCCCTCGCGACCCGGCCCCTCGACGACGTGGTGATCGTCGCCGGCGCGTCCGTCGCCGTCCTGCTCGGCGTCTGGCTCCTCGTCCTGGCCCTCACCCCCGGGCTGCGCAACGTCCTGCCGATGCGCCGCGAGCACACCGACGTGCGGGCGGGACTCGACCGCGAGGCCGCCGCCCTCACCCTGCGGGACCGCGTCATGGAGGTCTCCGGGGTCCAGTCCGTCAAGGTGCGCGTCGGCCGCGCCAAGGTCGGCGTCCGGGCGGTGTCCCACTTCCGCGCCCTCGACGAGGTCCGAGCCGACGTGGAGACGGTGCTCGCCACCGGGATCGACGAGCTCGGCCTCGCCCGCCCGCTCGCTCCGACGGTACGGGTGGCCCGGCCGTCCCGGAAGGAAGGGAAGGCCAAGTGACCCGCGTCCTCCGGCGCGTCAACCGCGTCCTGCTCGGTCTCGCCGGGCTCATCCTCGTGGTCGTCGGCGGCGCGGTCCTCGCCGCCGCCGTCGACCTCTCCGTACCGTCCTGGTGGCCCTGGTCGGGCCCCTCCGACGTGCTGCTCTCCACCGCCGACCGGCAGCGCTGGCGGGACGAGAGCTGGTGGTGGCCGGCGGTCATCGCCGCCCTCGGGATCGTCGTCCTGCTGGCCCTGTGGTGGCTGCTCGTCCAGTTCCGGCGGGCCCGGCTGTCCGAGGTCCTCGTGGACACGGGAGACGGCGAGGAGGCGGTCCTGCGCGGCCGGGCCCTGGAGGGCGTCCTGGAGGCGGACGCCGCCTCGCAGGACGGCGTCGCCCGGGCCAAGGTCGCCCTCACGGGCCGCCGCGCCGCCCCCCGGACCCGGATCGCGCTCCTCCTGGAGCCGCACGCCTCCCCGGGCGACACCCTGTCCGCCCTCAGCACCCGGGCCCTCGCCCACGCCCGTACGGCGGCGGGACTGCCCGCCCTGCCCACCGAGGCACGCCTGCGCGCGGTGAAGCACCGCGCCCGCCGGGTCGCCTGAGGGACCGGACGCCGTCGCGCGAGGGGCGGGACCGCCGCCCCGGACCGGTCAGAACCCGGCGCGCGCCCCGCCGTCCACCGGCAGCATCAGCCCCGTCAGGTACGAGGCGGCCGGCGAGAGCAGGAAGGCCGCCGTGCGCCCGAACTCCTCCGGGGTGCCGTAGCGCCGCAGCGGGATCGTGAGCTCGTTCGCCGCGCGGGCCGCGTCCGCGTCGCCGGAGAGCGCGTCCAGGGAGCGGACCCGGTCCGTGTCGATGCGGCTCGGCAGCAGGCCGACGACCCGGATGCCGCGCGGGCCCAGGTCGTTGGCGAGGGACTTGGCGAAGCCGGCCAGCCCCGGGCGCAGCCCGTTGGAGATGGTGAGGCCGGGGATCGGCTCGTGGACGGAGCCGGACAGGACGAAGCCGATGACGCCGCCCTCGGTGAGGGTCTCGGCGGCCGCGCGGGCCAGCCGCACCGCCCCCAGGAAGACCGTGTCGAACGCGGCCGCCCACTCCTCGTCGGTGTTGTCCGCCGCGAAGCCGGGCGCCGGGCCGCCGACGCTGATCAGGATGCCGTCGAAGCCGCCGAAGCGGGCCCGCGCCTCGGCGATCAGCCGGGCCGGGGTCCCCGGGTCGGCGTTGTCGGCGGCGATCCCGGCCGCCCCCTCGCCCAGCTCGGCCACCGCCTCGGCGACCGCCTTCTCCTCGCGCCCGGTGACCAGCACCTTCGCGCCCTCGGCGAGCAGCGCCTCGGCCGAGGCCCGGCCGAGCCCCCGCGTCGCACCGGTCACCACGTACACACGGTCCTTCAGTCCAAGATCCATGCCCCCTATCCTGCCGCGTCCTCGGCGGCCAGG
Source organism: Streptomyces sp. NPDC053513 (assembly GCF_044544765.1). NCBI lineage: Bacteria > Bacillati > Actinomycetota > Actinomycetes > Kitasatosporales > Streptomycetaceae > Streptomyces > Streptomyces sp. NPDC053513. The sequence goes on along the minus strand of NZ_JBITXP010000029.1, from coordinate 47,321 downwards.
GCGAGAGCCGTCCCCACCAGACCGATGTGACTGAAGGCCTGCGGGAAGTTCCCCAGCTGCCGCCCCGCCACCGGGTCGTACTCCTCCGCCAGGAGCCCCACGTCGTTGGTGAGCGTGAGGAGCCGCTCGAAGAGCGCGCGGGCCTCCTCGACGCGCCCGGTCATCCGCAGCGCGTCCGCCAGCCAGAACGAGCAGACCAGGAAGGTCCCCTCCTGCCCCGGGAGCCCGTCCAGGGCCGTCGAGTCGGGGCTGTACCGGCGCAGGAAGCCGCCGTGCATCAGCTCCTCCCGCACCGCGTCCACCGTCCCCACCACCCGGGGGTCGTCCGGCGGCAGGAAGCCGACCTGGGGGATGAGGAGGGTGGCGGCGTCCAGCTCGGACGAGCCGTACGCCTGGGTGAAGGTGTTCCGCACGGGGTCGTACGCCCGCGCGCACACCTGGGCGTGGATCTCGTCCCGCATCGCCCGCCACCGCCCCGCGTCCCCCGGCAGCGTGGGGTCGGCCTCCAGGGTGCGGACCGCCCGGTCGGCGGCGACCCAGGCCATCACCTTCGAGTGGGTGAAGTGGCGGCGCGGCCCGCGGACCTCCCACAGGCCCTCGTCGGGCTCCCGCCAGGTGGACTCCAGGAAGCCGAGCAGGCTCAGCTGGAGGTTCCAGGCGTGCCGCTCCGCCGGGATCCCGGCCTCACGTGCGCGGTAGAGGGAGTCCATGACCTCGCCGTACACGTCCAGCTGGAACTGGTCCACCGCCGCGTTCCCGGTCCGTACCGGCGCCGAGTCGGCGTAGCCGCGCAGCCACGGCAGGCTGGTCTCCGGCAGTCGGCGCTCCCCGGCCGGCCCGTACATGATCTGCAGGTCGGCGGGGTCGCCCGCGACCGAGCGCAGCAGCCAGTCCCGCCAGGCGGCCGCCTCCTCCTCGTACCCGGCGGCGAGCAGCGCGCCGAGGGTGAGGGAGGAGTCGCGCAGCCAGCAGGCGCGGTAGTCCCAGTTCCGCACGCCGCCGATCTCCTCCGGCAGGGAGGTGGTGGGGGCGGCCATGATCCCGCCGGTGGGGGCGTACGTGAGCGCCTTGAGGGTGATCAGGGACCGCAGCACCGACGACCGGTACGGGCCCTCGTAGGTGCAGCGGGCCGCCCACTTCCGCCAGTCCGCGAGGCACTGCTCCAGGGCCTCGAAGGGGTCGACGAGGTCCGGGCGCGGCTCGTGCGAGGGGTGCCAGGTCAGGACGAAGGCGACCTTCTCGCCGACGGCGACGGTGAAGGAGGACTGGGTGGAGAACTGCTGGCCCCAGGTCTTCACGTGCGGCTCGCTGCGCAGCCAGACCGAGTCCGGGCCGGCGATCGCGACCCGGTGGCCGTCGACCCTGCGCACCCACGGCACGATCGAGCCGTAGTCGAAGCGGAGCCGCAGCACGGAGGCCATCTCGACGCTGCCGCTGACGCCCTCCACGATCCGCATCAGGTCGGGGGACGCGTCCCGCTGCGGCATGAAGTCGACGACCTTGACGGTGCCCGTCCGGGTCTCCCAGTAGGTCTCCAGGACGAGGGTGTCCTCGGCGTAGCGGCGGGTGGTGCATCTGGTGGCGCCCTTGGGCGCGACGGTCCAGTGGCCGTTGTTCTCGTCGCCGAGGATGGCGGCGAAGCAGGCGGCGGAGTCGAAGCGGGGCAGACACAGCCAGTCGACCGACCCGTCGCGGCCGACGAGTGCGGCGGTCTGGAGATCCCCGATGAGGGCGTAGTCGTCGATACGTTGCGTCACGCTTCGGCCTGTTCCCGGAAGCGGCGACGGTCAACCAGCCGGACGGAGCCGCCCTACGCCTCCACCGGCTCCCGCTCCGGCGATCCGGGGACGTCGGAGGCTTCCCCGGCCTCCCGGTCGCGCTTCTCCCGGCGCACCAGGATCACCCAGCCGACGGGCACCCCGGCGGCGAAGAGCCACCACTGCACGGCGTACGCCATGTGGGGACCGATCGACTCGTGGTCCGGCTCGGCGATCGTCTCGGGGGTGCCGCCGGCCGGCTCGGGCGCGGTCAGCTCCAGATAGCCGCCGAGCACCTCGCGGCCCATGAGCTCGGCCTGCTGCCGGCTGCTGATGAGCATGACCTGGCGGTCCGGCAGGCCCTTCAGGTCCTTGATGCCGCTGGCACCCGTCGTCTCGTCCGCCTTGAGCCGGCCCGTGACGGTGACCTCGCCCCTGGGGGCGGGCGGCACCGGCGGGTAGGAGTGCTGGTCGGCGGCGGCCGGGACCCAGCCGCGGTTGACCAGGACGACCCGGCCGTCGCGGAGGACCAGCGGGGTCAGCACGTGCACGCCCACCTGGTCGTCGGAGGAGGTGCGGCGGCGGACGACCACCTCGTGGGCGGTGTCGAAGGTGCCGGTGGCGGTGACCGTCCGCCAGTAGTCGGCGCGCGGGACGGTGTGACCGGGGGAGGTGAGCTCCTCGACGGGGACCGGCTTCGCCTTGAGGTTGTCCGCGATCAGGGTGTTCTGGGCGACCCGGTGCTCGTGCCGGTGGAACTGCCAGAATCCCAGCTGGATCATCGTGGGGATGAGGGCGAGGGCGCCGAGGGTGAGGATCACCCACTGCCGGGACAACAGGAAGCGGTACACCCCACGACCGTACAGCGGGGGCCGAGGGGTGGACGCACGGGGGGTTCGGGTCGGGCGGCCCGACCGCCCGGGATCGTTTCCTCACACCCTGTCGACGATGCCCGCCTTTCCCTCCGCGCGGGCGCAGTGGCCGCCGCAGTACCAGCTGCCCTCGACCTCGACGCCCTGTCCGATGATCTGGACCCGGCAGTGCTCACAGATGGGCGCCATGCGGTGGATGGCGCAGGCGAAGCAGTCGAAGACATGAACCGCGCCCTGTGCATGAACCTCGAAGGACATGCCGTAATCGTTTCCGCAGACCTCACAACGTGCCATGCGCCACAGGGTGGAGCGCCCGGCGGGCGCGCGCGGTGCGGCGCGCCCGTGGAGCCGGGGGCGTCACCCGTCTGCCGGGGTCACGTCCCGCAGCAGCTGGGTGTAGGCGGCCTCGTCGACGACCGGGGTGCCGAACGAGCGGGCCTTGAGGGTCTTGGAGGTGGCGGAGTCCGGATCGTTGGTGACCAGGAGGCTGGTCAGCCGGGAGACGCTGGTGGCGACGTGGAGGCCGGCTTCCACGGTGCGGTCCTCCAGGAGCTCGCGGTCGATGGAGGTGTCCCCGGAGAACGCCACCCGCATGCCCTGCTTGAGCGGCTTGTCCGACTCGTACCGTCCGGGGTTGGGGTACGGGCACGCCGGACGCTTCCGCGAGGGTCGCCAGCCGCCCGCCCGGTAGGAGGGCGGATGGCCCGCCCGGGGCTGCGCCGGCGTCGAGGCCCACTCGGTGAGCGGCCGGCACTCCAGCAGCGGCAGCCGTACGTTCCGCTCGGCCGCCGCGTGCAGGCTCGGCCGGAACGCCTCGGCGAGCACCCGCGCGTCGTCGAGCGCGTTGTGCGCGCGCTGCTGCACGACACCGAAGTGCGCCGCGAGCGACTCCAGCTTGTGGTTGGGCAGCGGCAGCGACAGCTCCTTGGCGAGCGCGATCGTGCACAGCCGCTGGCGCACCGGCGCGGCGGACTGCGCGCGCGCGTACTCCCGGGCGATCATCTGCCAGTCGAACATCGCGTTGTGCGCGACGAGCACCCGCCCGTCGAGCCGTGCCGCGAACTCCGCCGCGATCTCCGTGAAGAGCGGCGCGCCCTCCAGGACGTCGCTGGTCAGGCCGTGGATCCAGACGGGGCCGGGGTCCCGCTCGGGGTTGACCAGGGTGTACCAGTGGTCCTCGACGTTCCCCCGGGCGTCCAGCCGGTAGACGGCAGCCGACACTATCCGGTCGTCGCGGGCGAGTCCGGTGGTCTCCACGTCGACCACCGCGTACCCCTGCGGGTAGGCGGCCGGCCACGTCGCTGCTGTCGTACGGTCGTCAAGCACGGTCATTGAGAATACGGGCCTCCACGGACACCCGGGTCCCCGGTTCCGGATTCCATGGCGGTGATCCGCCACCGATCCGGCCGGGATCCGGCACCGCCCCCTCGCGTGCGGGGCCGATCGGCCGAGCGCGGCGACCAGGTCGCCGGCCGCCGCCGAGGGCGCCGCAGGCCCCGCGGGGTCCGCGTGGAAGCGGGGCGCGGTCGTGGGCCGGCGCGGCACCTCCGCCCCCAGGGGCGCGCCCGCCCCGGCGGTGAGTGTGGCAGGCAGGGGCGACCGGGCGCACGCGTGGGCGACCCGGCCGCGCGGGAAGGAGACCCGACGGTCGCCCGGCGGACGGCGGATGCCCGGTCGCCCGGCGCGGCCGGCGGCGGACCGGGGCCCGCGCCGGCCCGTGCCCCGCCGAGCACCTCGGCGGGCCGGGGCGACGCCTGCGCGGCGGACCGGAGCCGGAGCGGGTGGCCCGGTGGCGGAGGCGGCGGTCCCCTCAGCGCAGCAGCCCCGCCACCAGCGCGCGCACCGCCACCAGGAACACGGCCTCCGTGTCGACCGGGGCGGCGAGGGCGCGGGCGAGTTCCGGGTCGGGGGCGGGGAGGCCGGTCGGCTCCGTGACCCAGAGGTCCGTCTCGGCCGGCGGCTGGGCGGGCGCGCGTTCCCGGTTGCGCTCGACGAGGACGTGACCGACGACCTGGAACTGGACCGCGTGGACCAGGGCGGCCGCGCGGGCGCCGCGCAGCCCCGCCGCGTGGGCCTCGTGGACCAGGGCGCGCTGGGCCGGCAGGAACATGCGTTCCGTCAGGCCGCGTTCGTGGACCATCGCCACCAGGTGCGGGCGTTCGCGCAGGGCGCGGCGCAGCGCGCGGGCGACCGAGACGATCCGCTCGGCCGGGGTGGCGCCCCGGGGGCGGATCGTGCCGAGGTCGGCGACTGTACGGGCGACGAGGGCGTCGAGGAGCGACTCGCGGTTGCCGACGTGCCAGTAGATCGAGGTGACGGCGGTGCCGAGCTCGGCGGCCAGCCGACGCATCGTCAGCGCGTCCGGGCCGTGCTCCCTCACCAGGGCGGCCGCCGTGTCCAGGACCTCGTCGCGGGACAGCGCGGAGCGTGCCATCGGATCCCCCAACTCCTCTGCGTGCAGACCTCTTTACCCTTCGTCGCCAGCCGTGTAACTGTGTTACAGGCCGACGATCCCGAAGGGTGGTACGTCATGGCACGAGTACGGTACGGGGCGCGCAGCGACGCGGAGGCGGCGGCGGCCCGCGAGCGGTCCGCCAGGCTCCCCGACATCTGGTCCACCGGCGTGGTCGCCGTCTGGGAGACCGACCCGGACGTCGTGGCGGCGGTCCTGCCGCCCCCGCTGAAACCCACCGCGCGTCCCCTCGTGCGCGTCAACATCAGCAAGGTCGACCTGCCCGGCTATCCGCTGGGCGCCGGCTCGGTGGCCGTCGCCGCCGCCCACGGCGACCGGGAGGGCTGGTACCCGCTGGTCATGCCGATGACCCACGAACGGGCCCTGATCGGCGGGCGCGAGGTGTTCGGCGAGCCGAAGAAGCTGGGCGAGGTGACCGTCGAGCGGGACGGGCTCGTCGTGCGCGCCTCCCTCGCCCGGCACGGCATCGCCTTCGTGGAGGTGCGCGGCGCGGTCTCCGGCCCGCTGCCGCTGCCGGAGCCCGTCGAGAAGACCGACTTCTACTTCAAGTTCCTGCCGGGCGTGGAGGGGACCGGCTTCGACGCCGACCCCGTCCTCGTCCACTGCGTCCGCAACGAGAAGGTGCGGAAGCTGGAGCGGATCACGGGCGACGTGGTCCTGCGCGAGTCCATGTACGACCCGGTCGCCGACCTCCCGGTGCGCCGGCTCGTCGAGATCACGATCGGCGAGAAGACCACCGACCAGAAGGGCACGGTCGCCGAGCGCGTCTCCGCCCGGGACCTGCTGCCCTTCGTCCACCAGCGGTACGACGACCCGCTCCAGATCCTCGACGGACCCCCGGAAGGAAGCGCCTGATGGAACTGCGCGAGGGGCAGGTGGCCGTCGTCACGGGCGCGGCGAGCGGCATCGGGCTCGCGATGGCCCGCCGCTTCGCCGCCGAGGGCCTCGCCGTCGTCCTCGGGGACGTGGAGCGGGGCGCGCTCGCGGAGGCCGCCGACGAGCTGATGGAGAGCGGGGCGCAGGTCCTCGCCCGGACGGTCGACGTCTCGGACCCCGACGAGGTGCGGGCGTTCGCCGACGCCGCGTACGACACCTTCGGCGCCGTCCACGTCCTCTGCAACAACGCGGGCGTCGGCTCCGGCGCCGAGGGCCCCATGTGGGAGCACGAGCCCAACGACTGGAAGTGGGCCTTCTCCGTCAACGTCTGGGGCGTCTTCCACGGCATCCAGGCCTTCGTCCCCCGCATGCTCGCGGGCGGCGAACCCGGTCACGTGGTGAACACCTCCTCGGGCGACGGCGGCATCGCCCCGCTGCCCACCGCCTCCGTGTACGCGGTCACCAAGGCGGCCGTCGTCACCATGACGGAGTCGCTGTACGCGCACCTGAGGGCCGAGCACGCGCGCGTGGGCGCCTCCGTGCTCTTCCCGGGCCCGCACATGCTGCGCACCGGACTGTGGGAGTCGCACCGCAACCGGCCCGAGCGGTACGCCAAGCAGCGGCCCCGGAAGACCCCGTACCGCAGCCTCGACCAGTGGGAGGCGGCGATGAAGGAGGCCGGGCACGAGGTGGCCTTCACGCCGGTGGAGGAGGTCGCCGAGCACGTCGTCGACGGCATCCGCGCCGACCGCTTCTGGATGCTGCCGGCGAGCGAGCACAGCGACCGCCAGATCAGGGCGCGTTCGCAGTCCATGCTCGACCGCGCCAACCCGTCGTACCTGGAGAGTTTCATCCTCGACTGAGGGGCTTCGCCGACCGAGGGGCTTTCGCCATGAGCAACGAGCGCCATGAGGACCCGTACCTGATCATCTCCTCCGACTGTCACGCCGGGCTGCCCACCGAGGAGTACCGGCCCTATCTCGACCCCCGCTTCCACCGGGACTTCGACGACTTCCTGGCGGGGCGCGAGGCCCGCCGCGAGGCCATGACCCGGCTCGGGGTGCGCAACGAGGCCTTCGCCGACAAGTGGTTCCACGACAACGAGGAAGGCCTGCGCGGCGGCTGGGACCCCGCGCAGCGCATCAAGGAGCTCGACGGCGACGGGGTGGCCGCCGAGGTCGTCTTCCCCGACGCGGACGCCGTCGACAGCCGGACCGCCGCGCCCTTCGGCGTCGGCCTCGGCCTCTCCGGCGACCAGGACCCGGAGCTCGGCATGGCGGGCGCGAAGGCGCACAACCGCTGGCTCGCCGAGTTCGTCTCCGCGAATCCGGCCCGGCACTGCGGGGTCGCCCTCCTCCCGGTCACCGCCGACGTCCGCGAGGTCGTCGCCGAGATCCACCGCGCCAAGGAGTCCGGGCTCGGCGCGCTCATGATCCCCTCCATGTGGGTGGACAAGGCCCCGTACCACGACCGGCGTTACGACCCGGTGTGGGCGGCGGCCGCCGAGACCGGCATGCCGGTCGTCACCCACTCCGGGGCGGCACCGCGCGAGGAGTACGGGGACCACCTCGGGATCTACGTCTCCGAGGTCACCTGGTGGCCGGCCAGGCCGCTGTGGTTCCTGCTCTGGTCGGGCGCCTTCGAGCGCCACCCCGGACTGCGGTTCGGGGTCGCCGAGTCCGGCTGCTGGTGGCTGCCGAACCTGCTCTGGTTCATGGACCGGCTCTACCTGGGCGCGCACGGCGGCAAGAAGCTGTCCCCGTTCGCGGAGCTGAAGCGGCCGCCGAGCGAGTACCTGGACCGGCAGGTCTTCGTCTGCGCCACCAACACCAAGCGGCGCGAGCTCGCGCAGCGGTACGAGATCGGCGTCGACAACATCCTGTGGGGCTCGGACTTCCCGCACCCGGAGGGCACCTGGCCGGACACGCGCGCGTGGCTGCGGAGGACCTTCCACGACATCCCGGTCGGGGAGACGCGGCGGATGCTGGGCCTCGCCGCCGCGGAGGTCTTCGGATTCGACGTCCGAGCACTGGATCCGATAGCCCGTCGCATCGGCCCCACCCCCGCCGACCTCGGCCAGCCCGCCGACCAGGCCGCCGTCGAGGCCTCCTGGGCCCGCTCCCGCGAGGTCGGCCGGCACTGGCTCACCGACCACGAGTTCCCGGTCCTGGGGGTGAACCCGTGACCGACCGCCACCCCGTGACCGACCGCTCCACCGCCACCGACCGCTACACCGTGATCTCCGCCGACTGCCACGCCGGCGCCGACCTCCTCGACTACAGGCCGTACCTGGAGAAGAAGCACCACGACGACTTCGACGCCTGGGCGGCGACCTACGTCAACCCGTACGAGGACCTCCTCGCCGACACCGCCGACCGCAACTGGAACTCGCAGCGCCGGCTGCGCGAACTGGAGGCGGACGGCATCGTCGCCGAGGTCGTCTTCCCCAACACCATCCCGCCGTTCTTCCCCAAGGCCTCCCTGATGGCCCAGCCGCCCACCCGCGCCGAGTACGAGCGGCGCTGGGCCGGGCTCCAGGCACACAACCGCTGGCTGGCCGACTTCTGCGCCGACGCCCCGGGGCGCAGGGCGGGCGTGGCGCAGATCCTCCTCAACGACGTGGACGCGGCGGTCGCGGAGATCCGCCGCGCCCGCGAGGCCGGGCTGACCGGCGGCATCCTGCTGCCCGGCGTCCCGCCGGGCTCGCCCGTCCCCGAGCTGTACTCCGAGGCGTACGACCCGATCTGGGCGGTCTGCGCCGAGCTCGACGTCCCGGTCAACCACCACGGCGGCTCCGCCTCACCACCCCTGGGCGACGAACCGGCCGCCCGCGCGGTGTTCATGGTGGAGACCACCTGGTTCTCCCACCGGGCCCTGTGGCACCTGATCTTCGGCGGCGCGTTCCGGCGCCACCCGGGGCTCAAGCTGGTCCTGACCGAGCAGGGCTCGGGCTGGATCCCGGGCGTGCTCGACATGCTGGACTACTACCACCGGCGTCTGGTGTCGGCCGCGACGAAGGCCGCCACCGCCGAGTCCAGGTTCGGCGCCGGCCTCGCCGAGTCCATGGGCAGGGGCCCCAAGGAGGTCTGGCGGGACAACTGCTTCGTCGGCGCGAGCTTCATGCGCCCCCACGAGGTGCCGCTGCGCGACCGGATCGGCCTCGACAAGATCATGTGGGGCAGCGACTACCCGCACGACGAGGGCACCACCCCGTACTCCCGCGAAGGCCTCCGCATCGCCTACGCGGGACTGCCCCGGGAGGAGGTCGCCGCCATGGCCGGCGGGAACGCCGCCCGCGTCTACGGCTTCGACCTCGCCCTCCTCGACCGCCTCGCCGCCGTCCACGGCCCGACCGTGGAGGAGATCGCCCAGCCGCTGAAGGAGGTTCCCGAGGGCGCCACCAGCCCGGCCTTCGCGCCGGGCGGGTCGGTCCGCGTGTGGTGAGGCGGCGGGTGCGACCCTCCTGGAGTGACTGAAGCCCCCGTACACGACGACGAGGCCCACGGCGGCGGTCTCGGCACCCGTCTCAACTGGCTCCGGGCGGCCGTGCTCGGAGCCAACGACGGCGTCGTCTCCACCGCCGGTCTCGTCGTCGGCGTCGCCGGCGCCACCGAGTCCCGGGCCGCCCTGCTCACGGCGGGACTCTCGGGGCTGCTCGCCGGCTCCATGTCGATGGCGGCGGGGGAGTACGTCTCGGTCTCCAGCCAGCGCGACTCCGAGAAGGCCGCGCTCGCCCAGGAGAAGCGCGAACTGCGCGAACAGCCGGAGGCCGAACTCGCCGAACTGACCGGCCTGCTCGCCGCCCGGGGCCTCTCCCCGGAGGTGGCCCGCGAGGCCGCCGAACAGCTCACCGCCCGCGACGCCCTGCGCGCCCACGCGCGCGTGGAGCTCGGCATCGACCCCGACGACCTCACCAACCCCTGGCACGCCGCCGGCGCCAGCTTCCTCGCCTTCACCGTCGGCGCCCTGCTCCCGCTCCTCGCGATCGTCCTCCCGCCGGCCTCCGCCCGCCTCTGGATCACGGTCCTCTCCGTCCTCGCCGCCCTCGTCCTCACCGGCTGGTGGAGCGCCCGCCTCGGCGACGCCCCCACGGGCCCCGCGATCCTGCGCAACACGGCGGGCGGCGCCCTCGCGATGGCGGTCACCTACGGGGCCGGGTCCCTGCTCGGAGCGGCGGGCGTCTGAGCCGCTTGTCGGAAGGTGCCAAAGCTTGCTGACAAGTCGTCTCGCATACTTGTCGGTAACGACGTCTAGCCGCCCCAGGCCGCCGCCCCTACCGTCGACGCCATGCCGAACCTGCCCGACGTCGTGCTCTGGTCCATACCGGCCTTCGTCCTGCTCACCGTCCTGGAGATGGTCAGCCACCGGATCCACCCCGACGAGGACGCCGCCGGGTACGAGGCCAAGGACGCCGCCACCAGCATCGGCATGGGCCTGGGAAGCCTCTTCTTCGACGCGCTGTGGAAGATCCCCGTCGTCGCGGTCTACACCGCCGTGTACGAACTGACCCCGCTCCGCGTCCCCGTCCTCTGGTGGACGATCCCGCTCATGCTGCTCGCGCAGGACTTCCTGTACTACTGGCAGCACCGCGGACACCACGTCGTCCGCATCCTCTGGGCCTGCCACGTCGTCCACCACAGCAGCCGGAAGTTCAACCTCTCCACCGCCCTGCGCCAGCCCTGGACCGGCGTCACCGGCTGGCCCTTCTACCTGCCGATGATCGCCCTCGGCGTCCACCCGGCGGCCGTCGCCTTCTGCTACTCGGTCAACCTCGTCTACCAGTTCTGGATCCACACCGAGCGCATCGACAGGCTGCCCCGCCCCTTCGAGTACGTCCTCAACACCCCCTCGCACCACCGCGTCCACCACGCCTCCCAGGGCGGCTACCTGGACCGGAACTTCGGCGGCGTCCTCATCGTCTGGGACCGGATGTTCGGCTCCTGGGCCGGTGAGACGGAGCGGCCCGTCTACGGCCTCACCAAGAACATCGAGACCTACAACCCGCTGCGCGTCGCCACCCACGAGTACGCCGCCATCGCCCGTGACCTGCGCGCCGCGCACGACTGGCGCGAGCGAGCCGGACGGGTCTTCCGCGGCCCGGGCTGGCAACCGACTCCGGCCACCGGCCCGCATCCGGCCACCGGTCCGCTCCCCACCACCGGTGCGCTCCCCGCCGCCGCGGCGGGGCCCGCACCGGACGCCGTGCCCGTCCCGCAGGCCGGCGCCGCGCCCGAGGCCGTCGCGTGAGCACCGCCCCCGCGGCCGCCCGCGCCGTCCCGACCGCCGCCTCCCGCGCGCTCCTCGTCGCCTTCGGGCTCGCGGCCGCCGTCGACCTGGTCTCCCTCCTCGCCGGCGCCGACCTCGGCCACCGGATCGCCAAACCGCTCCTGATGCCCCTGCTCGCCGCGTACGCCGTCACCCTCGGCGCCCCCAAGCCGCTCACCGCCGCGCTCCTCCTCGGCTGGGGCGGCGACGTCCTCCTGCTCTCCGACGCCGACCCGTCCTTCCTCCTCGGCATGGGCTCCTTCGCCGCCGGACACGTCTGCTACCTGGTCCTCTTCGGACGGAGGCGTACGTCCCCGATCCTCGGCGCCCTGTACGCGGCCGCGCTCGCCGGCACCGTCGTGCTCCTCTGGCCCGACCTCCCCGCCGAGCTGAGGATCCCCGTCGCCGGCTACTCGCTGCTCCTCGCCGCGATGGCGTACCGTGCCAGCGGCCTCGGGCTCCTCGCCGGCCTCGGCGGCGCCCTGTTCCTGCTGTCCGACACCCTCATCGCCACCGGCGTCGCCGACTGGCCCCAGCTGCCGGCGCCCGACTTCTGGGTCATGCTGACCTATGTCGCGGCGCAGTACCTGCTGACGGCGGGAGCGCTCCGCGCGATGTACGGTGAACGTCGTACAACCGTCTGACAGCAAGGACCACCCCCCATGCGCGCCACCACCATCCACGCCCCCTTCGACATGCGCGTGGAGGACGTGCCCGACCCGGTGGTGCAGGAGCCCACGGACGTCGTCCTGCGGGTCCTGCGCGCCTGCATCTGCGGCAGCGACCTGTGGGCCTACCGCGGCGAGGCCGCCCGGCAGCCCGGCCAGCGCATCGGCCACGAGTTCCTCGGCATCGTCGAGGCGGCCGGCTCCGAGGTCACCGGCTTCGCCGCCGGCGACCTCGTCGTCGCCCCCTTCGTCTGGTCCGACGGCAGCTGCGAGTACTGCGCCGAGGGCCTCCAGACCTCCTGCCCGCGCGGCGGCTTCTGGGGCTCGGTCGGTTCCGACGGCGGCCAGGGCGAGGCCGTCCGCGTCCCCTTCGCCGACGGCACCCTCGTCAAGCTCCCCGCCGAAGCCGCCTCCGACGACCGGCTCCTGACCGCGCTGCTCGCGCTCTCCGACGTCCTGGGCACCGGCCACCACGCCGCCCTCGGCGCGGGGGTCACGAAGGGCTCCACGGTCGCCGTCGTCGGTGACGGGGCCGTCGGTCTGTGCGGCGTCCTCGCCGCGAAGCGGCTCGGCGCCGAGCGGATCATCGCGCTCGGCCGGCACACCGCCCGCACCGACATCGCCCGCGCCTTCGGCGCCACCGACGTCGTCGCCGAGCGCGGCGAGGCGGCCGAGGCCGCCGTGCGCGAGCTCACCGGCGGGCAGGGCGCCCACGGCGTCATCGAGGCCGTGGGCACCGAGCAGTCCATGCGCACGGCCGTCGCGATCGCCCGCGACGGCGGCTCCATCGGCTACGTCGGCGTCCCGCACGGCAGCGGCACCGGCCTCGACCTGTCCGTCATGTTCGACCGCAACATCGCGCTGCGCGGCGGCGTCGCCCCGGTCCGCGCGTACATCCCGGAGCTCCTCCCGGACGTCCTGGCCGGCACCATCGACCCGTCCCCGGTCTTCGACCTGACGGTCGGCCTGGACGGCGTCCCGGCCGGCTACAAGGCGATGGACGAGCGCACGGCCCTGAAGGTCCTGATCAAGCCGTAGTCCGCGAGGGCGGCGGCCCGCCGGGCCGACGGCGCGGAGCCGGGCCCGCGGGCGGGGCCGCACCGTGGCGCTGCGCCGCACCGTGGCGCTGCGCCGCACCGTGGCGCTGCGCCGCACCGTGGCGCTGCGCCGGGCCCGGGGCCCACCGGACCCGGGCCCGTTGGGCCCCTCAGACCGTCGGCCACTCCGGCGCGTCCGCCCCCGCGAGCCCCGGCGGCCGGGACCAGTGCGCGGGTCCGCCCTCGTACGCGACCGGGGACAGCGCGTGCCGGAGGCGGCCCAGCGGCCCCTCCGACTCCGCCAGGTACCGCTCCGGCGAGTACCGCGGCAGCGAACCCGTCAGCCAGTGCCCGGTCTGCGCCAGCGCGAGCCGGACGAGCCGGCTCCCGCCCTCCGCCCGCTGCTCGGTCAGCGACCGCAGCACCGCCGCCGCGAGCAGATACCCCGTGCCGTGGTCCAGCGCCTGAGCCGGCAGCGCGCCCGGCTCCTCGGCCGACCCCTCCACGGCGGCGATCCCCGTCGCCACCTGCACCAGGGAGTCGAAGCCGCGCCGCCCGCCCCACGGCCCGTAGTCGCCCCAGGCGGAGAGGCGGGCGGTCACCAGGCCCGGCCGCTCCAGGCCGAACCGGTCGAGCGCGCCGGGCCGGTAGCCGGTGACCAGCACATCGGCGGAGTCGAGGAGTTCGTCGAACGTGCGCCGGTCCGACGGCCGGTCCAGGTCCAGCGCGGTCGTCCGCTTGCCGAAGCCCGTGTCCGCGTGCTGGTCCGGCAGTTCGGGGTTGCCCGGCGGGTCGATCCGCAGCACGTCCGCGCCGAGCAGCGCCAGCGTCCGGGTCGCGACGGGTCCGGCGATCACCCGGGTGAGGTCGAGGACCCGCAGCGGGCGCCCGCTCCCGGCCCGCGGCGCGGCCTCGTCGAGCCGCTCGCGGGTCAGCAGCGGCCGCGCCGCCACCTCCCGGCCCTGCTCGCTCGCCGCCCACTCCCCGGGCGTGCGCAGGGCGACGGCCAGGCCCCCGGCCGCGTACACCGCCGTCTCGACCTCGACGGCCTTCCGCTCGCCGATCGCCGCCGCGACGGCCTCGACCGAACCGGAACCGGCACCGGAGTCGGAGCCGGAGTCCGGCACCCCCAGCGCCGCCAGCAACGCCGCCCTGTGGTGCGGGTAGTTGGCGTGCGTGCGGACCCAGCCGTCGGCCGCCCGCCAGAACCGTGACAGCGGCGCGAAGTTCACCGGCGCCCGTCCGTCGACCCGCAGGTGACGCTCGCTCACGAAGGCGGTGGCGACGGCCCCGTCGTCGACCCGTACCGGCCCCGGCAGCCCGGCGTGCTCCACCGCGGCGAGCGAGCAGGCCGCGACCGCCGCGCGCGCCAGGTCCATCACCGGCAGCCGCGCGGGCAGCAGCCCGGAGACACCGCCGTACTCCACGCGGTCGACGAGGGCGGGATCGCCACCCAGGGCCGACCACAGCAACTCCGTACCCGTACGCACTGTGTTGTCCATGATCGCAGTGTGGCACTCAGTGCCACCCCGCGGACACGGAGAGGGCCCCGGTGTGGCACACCACACCGGGGCCCCCGCACGGGTACCGCTTACTTCACGGCGGCCAGCGCGTCGATCAGACCGGCTCCGTAGAAGCCGTTCTTGTTCTTGCCGCCCTCGCAGACGGCGTCGATCTTGCCGTCGCCCTCGATGTCGTACGGGTTGGTGCACGCGCGCTCGTCGGCCTGCGCGTACAGCAGGGCCTTCAGCGCCGCCGGGCTGGCGTGCGGGTGCGTCGACTTCAGCAGCGCGAGCACACCGGCGGCGTGCGGGGACGCCATCGACGTACCGGCCTTGTAGTTGTAGCCGCCGTCGACCGTGGTCGACAGGATGCGGCCGTTGACCGCCGGGGCGTCCGGCGTCTGGTACTCGGTGCGGTCACCGCCGGGGGCGGCGACGTCGATCACGCCGAGACCGTAGTTGGAGTAGGACGCCTTGAGGTCCTTGGCGCCGGTCGCGGAGACCGTCACGACGCCCGGCAGCATGGCCGGGTAGTCGAAGCACTCCTTCGGGTCGATGTCCCGGGTGACCGCCGTGGTGTCGTTCGGGCTGGACGTGTCGGTGATCTTGTCGGCCGCCAGGTCGAACTTGGAGTTGCCGGCCGCGGCGACGTTGACCGTGCCCTTCTTCTCCGCGTAGCGGGTGGCCCGGGTGACCGCCTCGATGAGGGCCTTCTGGTCCTCGTCGTTCTTGCAGGCGAACATCCACGGGTCGGTGTAGTAGCTGTTGTTCGTGACGTCGACGCCGTGCTCGGCCGCCCACACGAAGCCGCAGACCACGGCCTCGGTGTAGAAGAAGCCGTCCGGGGTGGACACCTTGATGCCGGCGAGCTTGACGCCCGGCGCCACGCCGGTGATGCCGATGCCGTTCTTGGCGGCGCCGATGGTGCCCGCGACGTGCGTGCCGTGGTCGCTCTCGCCCTTGTTCGGACGCCACGAGCCGGGGGTGGTGTCCGGCTTGCCGGACACGCAGTTGGCGGACGCGGCGGCGTCGAAGTTCGGCGCCAGGTCCGGGTGGGTGTCGTCGACGCCCGTGTCGATGACGCCGACGGTGACCCTGCTGCTGCCGAGCGTCTTCTCGTGGGCCTTGTCGGCCTTGATCGCCGGGAGGTCCCACTGCAGGGGCTCGAACGGGTCCTGGCCGTCCGTGGCGGCGGCCGCGGCGGCCTTGGCCTCGGCCGGGGACAGGGCCTGCGCGCCCTCGTCGACGGAGTCGTCGGACTGGACGGAGAGCGGAGCGGTGCGGGTCGCGCCGGCCGACACGACGCCGCGCGCCTGGCGGATCGTCTTCGCGAACTCGGGGTTCTGCGAGTGGACGACGATGACGCCTATCTGGTCGTACGAGACGACCACCTCGCCGCCCGCGGCGGCGATCGCCTTCTTCACCGAGGCGCCGGTCCAGCGACCGCCCTCGATGTTGACGACGTACGAGAGCTTCGGGCCGTTCGTGGCCACGGTGGCCGGAGCGTCGCTCAGTTCCGCGGCGGAGGCGGCGCCGGGGGCGAGGAAGCCGAGCGAGGCCGTGAGCGCGAGACCTACCGGCAGAGCGAGAGCTCGGCCGCGCCTCGATCCCAGATGAGCCATGGGTTCTCCACATCATCCGTATGTACTGTCCACGCGCGGGTTTGCGCATGGGCAGGTGCATGACGAGTGAAGCTATCGCTGATCTTCCCGAACCTTCAATGAGTTGAGAAGACTTCATGAAGATCTGTTCAAGAAAATCCTGCTGGTGAACCGCTTCGCTTCCTGATCCGTGCCGTTGGGCAGGGGAGGGGCTCCGCTCGGAGCCCCGCTTTCCGCACCCCTGGTGAGGCCCCCTTGACCATGCCGCCCGCCCCCGCGTCACGAGGAGATTCCGTGGCTACCGAAGCACCGCCGCCCAGAAACGGCACGGAGACCCACCACGATCCCGCCTCGCCCACGACGGAGCAGTTCGTCGAGGTGCAGGAAGGCGCGGAGTTCGGCGAACTGCGCCGGACGTACCGCTCCTTCGCCTTCCCCCTCACCCTGGCCTTCATCGCCTGGTACCTGCTGTACGTGCTGCTCTCCAACTACGCGGGCGGCTTCATGGGGACCAAGCTGTTCGGCAACGTCAACGTGGCGCTCGTCCTCGGCCTCGGCCAGTTCGCCACCACGTTCCTCATCGCCTGGCTCTACTCCCGGCACGCGGCGAACCGCCTCGACCCCAAGGCCGAGGCCATCAAGCACCGCATGGAGGCCGACGCATGAGCACCCCCGTCCTGCTCGCGGCGGGCAACGCCACCACCGAGCACCGGCCCCTGATCATCGCCCTGTTCGGCGCCTTCGTCGTCGCCACCCTCGTCATCACCGTCTGGGCCGGCCGCCAGACCCGCAGCGCCGCCGACTTCTACGCCGGCGGACGCCAGTTCACCGGCTTCCAGAACGGCCTCGCGATCTCCGGCGACTACATGTCCGCCGCGTCCTTCCTCGGCATCGCCGGAGCCATCGCCCTCTTCGGCTACGACGGCTTCCTCTACTCGATCGGCTTCCTCGTCGCCTGGCTCGTCGCCCTGCTCCTGGTCGCCGAGCCGCTGCGCAACTCCGGCCGGTTCACCATGGGCGACGTCCTCGCCTACCGGATGCGCCAGCGGCCCGTCCGCACCGCCGCCGGCACCTCGACCATCGTCGTCTCGATCTTCTACCTGCTCGCCCAGATGGCGGGCGCGGGCGTCCTCGTCTCGCTCCTGCTCGGCATCACCAGCGACGGCGGCAAGGTCGCGATCGTCGCCCTGGTCGGCCTCCTGATGATCGTGTACGTGACGATCGGCGGCATGAAGGGCACCACCTGGGTGCAGATGGTCAAGGCGGTCCTGCTCATCGCGGGCACCCTCCTGATCACCTTCCTCATCCTCCTCAAGTTCCACTTCAACATCTCGGAGCTGCTCGGCGCGGCCGCCACCAACAGCGGCAAGGGCGACGCCTTCCTGGAGCCCGGCCTCAAGTACGGCGCCACCGCCACCTCCAAGCTGGACTTCCTCTCGCTCGGCATCGCGCTCGTCCTGGGCACGGCCGGCCTGCCCCACATCCTGATCCGCTTCTACACGGTGCCGACCGCCAAGGCCGCCCGTAAGTCCGTCAACTGGGCCATCGGCATCATCGGCGCCTTCTACCTGATGACGATCGTCCTCGGCTTCGGCGCCGCCGCCCTCCTCAAGAACAGCGACATCGTCGCCTCCAACAAGGCCGGCAACACGGCGGCCCCGCTCGCCGCCCTGGAGATCGGCGGCGGCGCCGACTCCACCGGCGGCGCGATCCTCCTCGCCGTCATCTCCGCCGTCGCCTTCGCGACCATCCTCGCCGTCGTCGCCGGACTGACCCTGGCCTCCTCCTCGTCCTTCGCGCACGACATCTACGCCAACGTCATCCGGCGCGGGAAGGCCACCGAGCAGGAGGAGGTGCGGGCCGCCCGCTGGGCGACCGTCCTCATCGGCGTCGTCTCCATCGCGCTCGGCGCCCTCGCCCGCGACCTCAACGTCGCCGGCCTGGTCGCCCTCGCCTTCGCGGTCGCCGCCTCGGCCAACCTGCCGACGATCCTCTACTCGCTCTTCTGGAAGCGGTTCACCACCCGGGGCGCCCTGTGGTCGATCTACGGCGGCCTGGTCTCCGCCGTCGTCCTCGTGATCTTCTCGCCGGTCGTCTCCGGCAAGCCCACGTCGATGTTCAAGACGGTGGACTTCTACTGGTTCCCGCTGGAGAACCCCGGCCTCGTCTCCATCCCGCTCGGCTTCCTGCTCGGCTGGCTCGGCTC
This sequence comes from Streptomyces sp. NPDC053513, assembly GCF_044544765.1. Taxonomy (NCBI): domain Bacteria; kingdom Bacillati; phylum Actinomycetota; class Actinomycetes; order Kitasatosporales; family Streptomycetaceae; genus Streptomyces; species Streptomyces sp. NPDC053513. The sequence continues at coordinate 29,064 of NZ_JBITXP010000029.1, read as the reverse complement.
GGTCCTCTCCAAGGAGGAGCCGGACAAGGGCAAGTACGCGGAACTGGAGGTCAAGTCCCTCACCGGGATCGGAGCGCACTGAACCGTATACGTTCCGCGACCGTCCGACGGCCGCGTCGTAGAGTTCTACGACGCGGCCGCGCCGGTCCTCGTGACAATCTGCCCTGCTCGTTGTCGGCGCGCTCGCGTAGGCTCGAAGAACACGCATCCGGAATACGGGGAGGGGGCCCACAGTGCTCATCGACACCTACGGCCGTGTGGCCACTGACCTGCGCGTCTCGCTCACGGACCGGTGCAACCTGCGCTGTACGTACTGCATGCCGGAAGAGGGCCTCCAGTGGCTCGCCAAGCCGGACCTCCTCACCGACGACGAGATCGTCCGGCTGATCCGCATCGCGGTCACCGACCTCGGCGTCACCGAGGTCCGCTTCACCGGCGGCGAACCGCTGCTCCGCCCCGGCCTCGTCGGGATCGTCGAGCGCTGCGCCGCCCTGGAGCCCCGCCCCCGGATGTCCCTGACCACCAACGGCATCGGACTCAAGCGCACCGCCGCCGCCCTCAGGTCGGCCGGCCTCGACCGGGTCAACGTCTCCCTCGACACCCTGCGCCCCGACGTCTTCAAGACCCTCACCCGGCGCGACCGCCACCAGGACGTCCTCGACGGCATGGCCGCCGCCCGTGACGCCGGCCTCACCCCGGTCAAGGTCAACGCCGTCCTGATGCCCGGACTCAACGCCGACGAGGCCCCCGACCTGCTGGCCTGGGCGATCGAGGAGGAGTACGAGCTCCGCTTCATCGAGCAGATGCCCCTGGACGCCCAGCACGGCTGGAAGCGCGACGGCATGATCACCGCCGGGGACATCCTGGAGTCGCTGCGCACCCGCTTCGAGCTCACCCCCGAGGGCGCGGACGAGCGCGGCTCGGCCCCCGCCGAGCGCTGGGTGGTCGACGGGGGACCGCACACGGTCGGCGTCATCGCCTCCGTCACCCGCCCGTTCTGCCGGGCCTGCGACCGCACCCGCCTCACCGCCGACGGCCAGGTGCGCACCTGTCTCTTCGCGACCGAGGAGACGGACCTGCGGGCCGCGCTCCGCTCGGACGCCCCGGACGAGACGGTCGCGGAGATCTGGAAGAAGGCCATGTGGGGCAAGAAGGCGGGCTCGGGCCTCGACGACCCGAGCTTCCTCCAGCCCGAGCGCCCGATGTCAGCTATCGGCGGCTGACTCCCACTCGGCGAGGGGCACGACGTCCTTCAGGAAGCCCCGTACCCCCAGGAACCGGGAGAGGTGCTCGCGGTGCTCCTCGCACGCGAGCCAGGTCTTGCGGCGCTCGGGCGCGTGCAGCTTGGGGTTGTTCCACGCGAGGACCCAGACGGCGTCGGCGCGGCACCCCTTGGCGGAACAGATCGGCTTCTCTTCGCTCACTGGACCATTGATCATCCGATCATTGTCCAGCAACAGCGATGCCGGGCAGCCACGGGGGGAGCTGCCCGGCATCGGTCCGTCGCTCCGACGGGGGATGCGGAGCGCGTAGGCAGTATGTCACGGCACCTGGGGTGCGGTGCACCGGATCGTCATGATTGATCTGAGGTTTTCTTGAGGTTCGGGGCGTCGAGCGCGGGACGCACCGGAGGGGGGACGAAGGTGGAGGGAAGGGACGGAGCCCTCTCGCGTCCCGCGTTGGCGATCACCACGGCGATGTAGGGGAGCAGCAGGCCCAGGCCCAGCGCCACGAAGGCCACGTGCCGCTCGACGTTCCACAGCACCGTCGCGGCGATCACGGAGAGCGTCCGCACCGTCATCGAGATGACATAGCGCCGCTGTCGCCCCCGCACGTCGTCGGCGAGCCCCTGCCGGGCCCCCGTGATCCGGAAGACCTCGGTCCCGCCATGCTTCAGCATCGCCGTTCACCGCCCACAGGTCGTGCCGGACCCTCCCCGGTCCGGACCTGATTCCACGGTACGCCCGCCCTCCGCGACCCACGAGACCGGGGCACGTATGGCGCTGTCCGACATGCGCCGTACGGCCGAGGGGCCGAGACTGGGCCCACATGCGTACAAGGAGGCGACGATGAGTTGGTTGTGGGCGATCATCGTGGGATTCGTCCTCGGTCTGATCGCGAAGGCGATCCTTCCCGGGAAGCAGCAGATCCCGCTGTGGCTGACGACCGTGTTCGGCATTCTCGGCAGCGTGCTCGGAAACGCGGTCGCGACCTGGATCGGAGTCAATGACACCAAGGGCATCGACTGGACCCGGCACCTGCTCCAGCTGCTCGGCGCCGTCCTCGTGGTCGGCGTGGGCGACATGCTGTGGGCCTCGATCAAGGGCAACAGACGACAGCGCGCCTGAGAACGAGAAGGGGCCCGGTACGGCGCACGGCGCGCGTACCGGGCCCACTCGTGGTCCCGCTAGCCGGCGAACTCGATCGCCGCCAGGTTCTTCTTGCCGCGCCGCAGCACCAGCCACCGGCCGTGCAGCAGCTCCTCCGCCGACACCTCGGCGTCCTCGGCGGTCACCTTCACGTTGTTCACGTAGGCCCCGCCCTCCTTCACCGTGCGCCGCGCCGCCGACTTGCTCGCCACGAGACCGACCTCGGCGAACAGGTCCACGACCTGGCCGAGCGTGCTCACGCGCGCGTGCGGCAGCTCGGACAGCGCGGCGGCGAGCGTCGGCTCGTCCAGCTCGGCCAGGTCGCCCTGCCCGAACAGCGCCTTGGAGGCGCCGATGACGGCCGCGCACTGCTCGGCGCCGTGCACCAGCGTGGTGAGCTCCTCGGCCAGCGCCCGCTGCGCGGCACGCGCCTGCGGCCGCTCGGCGGTCTGCGCCTCCAGCTCCTCCAGCTCCTCACGGGACTTGAAGGACAGGATCCGCATGTACGTCGAGATGTCCCGGTCGTCCACGTTCAGCCAGAACTGGTAGAACGCGTACGGCGTCGTCATCTCCGGGTCCAGCCAGACGGCCCCGCTCTCGGTCTTGCCGAACTTGGTGCCGTCCGCCTTCACCATCAGCGGGGTCGCGAGCGCGTGCACCTCGGCGCCCGGCTCCAGGCGGTGGATCAGGTCGAGGCCGGCCACCAGGTTGCCCCACTGGTCCGAGCCGCCCTGCTGGAGCGTGCAGCCGTAGCGGCGGTACAGCTCCAGGAAGTCCATGCCCTGCAGCAGCTGGTAGCTGAACTCGGTGTAGCTGATGCCCTGCTCGGACTCCAGGCGCCGGGCGACGGAGTCCTTGGTCAGCATCTTGTTGACCCGGAAGTGCTTGCCGATGTCCCGCAGGAACTCGATCGCCGACATCCCGGCGGTCCAGTCCAGGTTGTTCACCATGACCGCCGCGTTCTCCCCCTCGAAGGAGAGGAAGGGCTCGATCTGCGAACGCAGCCGGTTCACCCAGTTCGCGACCGTCTCCGGGTCGTTCAGGGTGCGCTCGGCCGTCGGACGCGGGTCACCGATCTGCCCGGTGGCCCCGCCGACCAGCGCCAGCGGCCGGTGCCCGGCCTGCTGGAGCCGGCGGACGGTGAGGACCTGGACCAGGTGGCCGACGTGGAGACTGGCCGCGGTCGGGTCGAAACCGCAATAGAACGTGACGGGACCGTCCGCGAGAGCCTTGCGCAGTGCGTCCTCATCGGTGGACTGGGCGAACAGCCCGCGCCACTTCAGCTCGTCGACGATGTCCGTCACGATCGTCCGTCTCCTCAGAAAGTCGTCAGTGCTACGTCGGCCCAGTCTAGGCGGGTCAGACCCCCTTGCTGACCGAGCTCATGTTGAAGTCCGGCACCCGCAGGGCGGGCATCGCGGCCCGGGTGAACCAGTCGCTCCACTCGCGCGGCAGCGTCTTCTCCGTACGACCCGCCTCCGTGGCCCGCGACAGCAGGTCCACCGGCGACTCGTTGAACCGGAAGTTGTTCACCTCGCCGACCACCTCGCCGTTCTCGACGAGGTAGACGCCGTCCCGGGTCAGTCCGGTCAGCAGCAGCGTCGCCGGGTCGACCTCGCGGATGTACCAGAGGCAGGTCAGCAGCAGTCCGCGCTCGGTGGAGGCGACCATCTCCTCCAGGGAGCGCTCGCCGCCGCCGTCCAGGATCAGGTTCCCCGCTCCCGGCGCCACGGGCAAGCGAGTAAGCCCCGCCGTGTGCCGGGTGGTGATCAGATGCGCCAGGGCGCCGGCCTTCACCCAGTCCACCGGCGCGACCGGCAGACCGTTGTCGAAGACGGAGGAGTCGTCGCCGGAGGAGTGCGCGATCACGAACGGCGAGGACTCCAGGCCCGGCTCGTTCGGGTCGCTGCGCAGCGTCAGCGGCAGCGGAGAGAGCGTCTCGCCGAGCCGGGTGCCGCCGCCGGGCTTGGAGAAGACCGTACGGCCCTCCACCGCGTCCCGGGCCGCCGAGGACCACAGCTGGTAGATCATCAGGTCGGCCACGGCCGTCGGCGGCAGCAGCGTCTCGTACCGCCCGGCGGGCAGCTCGATCCGCCGCTCCGCCCAGCCGAGCCGGGTCGCCAGCTCGGCGTCGAGCGCGGCCGGGTCGACGTCCTTGAAGTCCCGGGTCGCGCGCCCGGCCCAGGCGGAGCGCGAGCGGTCGGGGGACTTGGCGTTCAGCTCCAGGGTCCCGTTGGGCTGGTCGTGGCGCAGCCGCAGCCCCGTGGACGTGCCCAGGTAGGTGGAGGTCAGCTCGTGGTTGGCGAAGCCGTACAGCTCACGTCCACCGGCACGCGCGCGTGCGAAGGCCTCGCCGAGCGCCGGGGCGAAGTCGGTGAAGACGGCGGAGGAGGTCTCCGCCGGGGCGTCCGTGAAGTCGGGCGAGGCGGGCACGCCCTCCACCAGCGGCTGGGCGTCCTCGGCGGGCCCGGCGGCGCGCGCGGCGGCCTCGGCGGCCCGGACCAGGGGCTCCAGGTCGTCGACGGTCACGGCGGACCGCGAGACGACGCCGGAGGCGGTGCCCTGGGCGCCGTCGACGGTCGCGATCACGGTGAGCGTCCGGCCCCGGGTCACCCCGTTCGTGGTGAGCGCGTTCCCGGCCCAGCGCAGATTGGCCGAGGACTCCTCGTCGGCGATGACGACACACCCGTCCGCGCGGGACAGCTCCAGGGCCCGCTCGACGATCTCGTACGGCTTGCTGACGCGGCTCATCGACCGGCCTCCTGCGTCGTGTTGAGGATGTTGACACCCCGGAACAGGGCGGACGGGCAGCCGTGCGACACCGCCGCGACCTGGCCCGGCTGGGCCTTGCCGCAGTTGAAGGCACCACCCAGGACGTACGTCTGCGGGCCGCCGACCTGCTCCATCGAGCCCCAGAAGTCGGTGGTCGTCGCCTGGTACGCCACGTCCCGCAGCTGCCCGGCGAGCCGGCCGTTCTCGATGCGGAAGAAGCGCTGGCCGGTGAACTGGAAGTTGTAGCGCTGCATGTCGATCGACCACGACCGGTCGCCGACCACGTAGATGCCGCGCTCCACGCCCCCGATCAGGTCCTCCGTCGACAGACCGCCCGGGTCCGGCTGGAGCGAGACGTTCGCCATCCGCTGCACCGGGACGTGCGCGGGGGAGTCGGCGAAGGCGCAGCCGTTCGACCGGCCGAGGCCCGTGAGCTTCGCGATCCGCCGGTCCAGCTGGTAGCCGACGAGCGTGCCGTCCTTCACCAGGTCCCAGGACTGCGCCTCGACGCCCTCGTCGTCGAAGCCGACCGTGGCGAGACCGTGCTCGGCGGTCCGGTCACCCGTCACGTTCATGACCGAGGAGCCGTACGCCAGCTTGCCCAGCTGGTCGAAGGTGGCGAACGAGGTGCCCGCGTAGGCCGCCTCGTAGCCCAGCGCCCGGTCCAGCTCGGTGGCGTGCCCGATGGACTCGTGGATCGTCAGCCACAGGTTCGACGGGTCGACGACCAGGTCGTACCGGCCCGCCTCCACGCTCGGCGCCCGCATCTTCTCGGCGAGCAGCCCCGGGATCTCGTCGAGCTCCTTGTCCCAGTCCCAGCCGGTCCCCGTCAGGTACTCCCAGCCCCGCCCGACCGGCGGCGCGATCGTCCGCATCGAGTCGAACTCGCCGGTCGTCCCGTCCACGGCGACCGCCGTGAGCTGCGGGTGCAGCCGGACGCGCTGCTGGGTGGTCACGGTGCCGGCCGTGTCCGCGTAGAACTTGTTCTCGTGGACGGTCAGCAGCGAGGCGTCCACGTGCGCCACGCCCTCCGCCCGGAGCAGCCGCGCGCTCCAGTCGGCGAGCAGGGCGCTCTTCTCCTCGGCGGGCACGGAGAAGGGGTCGATCTCGTACGAGGAGACCCACGTCCTCTCGGCGTGCACCGGCTCCTCGGCCAGCTCCACGCGCTCGTCCGAGCCCGCCGCCGCGATCACCTTCGCCGACAGCTTGGCCATGGCGACCGCCTGCGAGGCGACCCGCGCGGCCCCGTCCATCGTCAGGTCGACGCCGGACGCGAAGCCCCAGGCCCCGCCGTGCACCACCCGCACCGCGTACCCCAGGTCCGTGGTGTCCGAGGACCCGGACGGTTTGGCGTCGCGCAGCCGCCACGAGGCGCTGCGCACCCGCTCCAGACGGAAGTCCGCGTGCTCGGCACCCAGCGCGCGCGCTCGGGCGAGCGCCGCGTCTGCGAGCGCCCGCAACGGCAGCGCGACGAACGAAGGGTCGATCTGATGGACCACGAGCGGCCTCGCTCTCGGTGATCGGAAGACGTCGGTTGAACTGTCCGGGAAGTCAATCACGGGACGGGCGGCCGAGTCCGCGCATTGGATCGGAGGGCGCCTCCGGCGCACCCGGGAGCCGGTCCGTACCGGCCCCGAGCTGTAGGGACCCGACAGTGACGCCCGTACGCCACTGTGGGAGGTCGATTCCTCATGTCGGGAGCGATACCGATAGGTTTTCGGCTACCAGACCGCTATCGAAAGGGTGATCCGTTGAGCCGCTCGGTTCTCGTCACCGGAGGAAACCGGGGCATCGGCCTCGCCATCGCCCGCGCGTTCGCCGAGGCCGGCGACAAGGTCGCGATCACGTACCGCTCCGGCGAGCCCCCGGCCGCCCTGGTCGAGCTCGGCTGCCTTCCCGTGAAGTGCGACATCACCGACGCGGAGCAGGTGGAGACGGCCTACAAGGAGATCGAGGAGAAGCACGGTCCGGTGGAGGTCCTCGTGGCCAACGCCGGCGTGACGAAGGACCAGCTCCTCATGCGCATGACCGAGGAGGACTTCACGTCCGTCCTCGACACCAACCTCACCGGCACCTTCCGGGTCGTCAAGCGCGCCAACCGCGGGATGCTGCGGGCCAAGAAGGGCCGCGTCGTCCTGATCTCCTCGGTGGTCGGTCTGCTGGGCTCCGCGGGCCAGGCCAACTACGCCGCCTCCAAGGCCGGCCTGGTCGGCTTCGCCCGCTCCCTCGCGCGTGAGCTCGGCTCGCGCAACATCACCTTCAACGTCGTCGCCCCCGGCTTCGTCGACACCGACATGACCGCGGTGCTCACCGACGAGCAGCGCGCGGGCATCGTGTCCCAGGTGCCGCTGGGCCGTTACGCGCAGCCGGAGGAGATCGCCGCCGCGGTGAAGTTCCTCGCCTCCGACGACGCCTCGTACATCACTGGAGCCGTCATCCCGGTTGACGGCGGATTGGGCATGGGTCACTGATCACCATGAGCGGAATTCTCGAGGGCAAGCGCATCCTCATCACCGGTGTGCTGATGGAGTCCTCCATCGCCTTCCACGCCGCGAAGCTGGCCCAGGAGCAGGGTGCGGAGATCATCCTCACCGCCTGGCCGCGGCCGACGCTGACCGAGCGCATCGCCAAGAAGCTCCCCAAGCCCGAGAACGTCAAGGTCCTGGAGCTCGACGTCTCGAACGACGAGCACCTCGCCCGCCTGGAGGGCCAGGTCCGCGAGCACCTGGGCGACCGGCTCGACGGCATCGTGCACTCCATCGGCTTCGCGCCGCAGGACGCGCTCGGCGGCAACTTCCTGAACACGCCGTTCGAGTCCGTGGCCACCGCCATGCACGTCTCCGCCTTCTCCCTGAAGTCGCTGACCATGGCGCTGCTGCCGCTGATGTCCGAGGGCGGTTCGGTCGTCGGCCTCACCTTCGACGCCAAGTTCGCCTGGCCGCAGTACGACTGGATGGGCCCGGCCAAGGCCGCCCTGGAGGCCACCAGCCGCTACATGGCGCGCGACCTCGGCAAGCAGAACATCCGCTGCAACCTGATCTCGGCGGGCCCGCTCGGCTCCATGGCCGCGAAGTCCATCCCGGGCTTCGGCGAGCTGGCCTCCGTGTGGGACAGCCGTTCCCCGCTGGAGTGGGAGCTCTCGGACCCGGAGCCGGCCGGCCGCGGCATCGTCGCGCTGCTCTCGGACTGGTTCCCGAAGACCACGGGCGAGATCATCCACGTCGACGGCGGTCTGCACGCCATCGGCGCGTAACCGCTCCGTACCCCCGTGCGACGGCGAGGGCCGTGTGTCCGCCGAGTGGCGGACACACGGCCCTCGCCGTTCCGCAACTCCTGCACGGGTCGAAAATCAGCCCGAACCACCCCAGACTGAGGCAGAGCGTGATGTTCTGCTGCTGACGGGGAGGAGGTACGGGCATGCGCGCGATACGTCACGGCTTCGGGGCGTTCGCCTCCGTCGCCGTCCTGATCACCGGTACAGCCGTGGCCACCGAGCTGCGGGACGCTCCCGCCCCCACCGAGGAGCTCTCCGCCACCGCCCCCGCGACCGGGTCGCCGGAGGACTTCGGAGCCTCCTGCCGCACCGTCGTCGAGGGCTCCCGCGTCACCGCCCACTGCAGCAACCCGTACCCCCGCACCGACCGGGTCCGCCTCCACGTCGAGTGCGACCGCTGGTGGGACGTCGACAGCGACAGCGCCCCCGTGGAGGTCGGCCCCGCCGACTACGCCCGGGTCACCGGCCGCTGCTGGAAGGAGGTCCGGTCCGCCTGGGTCACGCACCAGCCCGCGGATCCGGCTCCCGCTCCGGGGCAGCCCCTTCCGGTACGGGGCTCCTGAGGCACATGAAGGGGTAGCCGGCCGCCTCCGTGCCGGCCCGCTCGGCATCGCCCTCGCGGATCGCGTCCACCAGGCGCGCGTGGTCCATGTGGTTCTCCGGCCGCAGCACCTGCCCCACGTCGTCGCGCAGCCAGTCCCGCAGCAGATCGCCCAGGTCCGCGTAGAGCTCCGTCAGCACCTCGTTGCCCGAGGCGGCGACGACCGCGTGGTGGAAGGCCGCGTCGGCCGTCACGAACCGCTCCGCGTCCCCCGACTCCCACGCCTCCTCCCGGCGCCCGAGCAGGGCGTCCAGCTGCTTCAGGTCCCGCTCCGTGCGCCGCCCGGCCGCGAACCGCGCCGCGGCGGACTCCAGCGTGGAGCGCAGCTCGGCGACGTGCCGGGGGTCGGAGCCGGCGAAGCGCCGGTGCATGACGCCCGCCAGCTCGCTGGTGGCGACGACGTACGTCCCCGAGCCCTGGCGGATGTCGAGCAGGCCGTTGTGCGCGAGCGCGCGGACCGCCTCGCGCACCGTGTTGCGGGCCACGCCCAGCTGCTCGACCAGTTCGGGTTCGGTCGGGATGCGTGAACCCACCGGCCACTCGCCCGAGGTGATCTGGTTCCGCAGCTCGGCGATCACCTGGTCGGAGAGACCGGTGCGCCGGGGGTGACCGAGGGCCATGGGGCGCCTTCCCTTTCGATACGGGATTGGTTTGCGATGCGAGATTCGTTCGAGATTGGACAACCAATCATCCCATGATTCTATGATGGCTTCATGCCTGACGAGCCGAAGACCCTCGACCCCGCCGCACCACCGGCCGGAACCACCACCGCGACCGCGTCCTCCGGAGCGCCCGCCACCGTCGGCGGTTCTCCCGCACCGGGCCCGGCGCGCGGCCGGCTCCTCGGCCTCGTCGCCGTCGGACTCGTCCTGGCCGCCCTCAACCTGCGCCCCGCCATCACCAGCCTCGGCGCCCTCCTCGAGGAGGTCAGCGAAGACCTCCACATGAGCGGAAGCGTCGCCGGCGTCCTCACCTCCGTCCCCCCGCTCTGCTTCGCGGTCTTCGGCATCACCGCACCCCGCCTCGCCCGCCGCTTCGGCCCCGCCGCCGTCGTCTGCGCGGGCATGGCCGCGATCTTCACCGGCCTCGTCCTGCGGCCCTTCGCGACCGGCACCGCCGCCTTCCTCGCCACCAGCGCCCTCGCCCTCATGGGCATCGCCGTCAGCAACGTCCTCATGCCCGTCATCGTCAAGCGGTACTTCCCCGACCGCGTCGGCAGCATGACCGGTCTCTACTCCATGGCGCTCGCCCTCGGCACCTCCATCGCCGCGGCCGCGACCGTGCCCATGACCGACGCCCTCGGCGGCGACTGGCGCCTCGGCCTCGGCGTCTGGGCGGCCCTCGCCGCACTCGCCGTCCTGCCCTGGCTCCCGCTCCTGCGCGACCGGGACGCCGACCCGGCGCGCCCGGCGGCCACGACGTCCGCCGCGAACACCGGCCCCGAGGCGTCCCGGCGGACCGGGGGAGCGCCCTCGCAGGCCCGGGGGGCGTCCCCGCGGACCGGGGAAGCGTCCCCGCAGGCCGCCCCCGCGCCGCGCATCACCCGCAGCCGCACCGCCTGGGCGCTCGCCGTCTTCTTCGGCCTCCAGGCCACCGGCGCCTACATCACCATGGGCTGGATGCCGCAGATCTTCCGCGACGCCGGCGTCCCCGCCACCACCGCGGGCGTGCTCCTCGCCGTCACCATGGTCATGGGCGTCCCGCTCGCCTTCGTCATCCCCCGCCTCGCGACCCGGATGAAGAACCAGGGCCCGATCGTCGTCGCGCTCGGCCTGTGCGGACTCACCGGCTACACCGGGCTCTTCCTCGCCCCCTCCGGCGGAGCCTGGATCTGGGCCGTCCTCCTCGGCGTCTCCAACTGCTCCTTCCCGCTCGCCCTCACGATGATCGGCATGCGCTCGCGCACCGGCGCCGGCGTCGTCCGCCTCTCCGCCTTCGCGCAGAGCGTCGGCTACCTCATCTCGATCCCCGGCCCCCTCCTCGTCGGCGTGCTCTACCAGCACAGCGGCGGCTGGGGACTGCCCATCGTCCTCATGGGCGGGCTCATGGTGCCGCAGATGATCGTCGGAACACTGGCGGGCAGGGACCGGACGGTCGAGGACGAATGCTGAGATGCGAGACTGTTCCCATGCCAGTCCTCGAACCCAACCCCCCGAACGGCCAGAAGAAGCTGCTCCTCGTGCTCGGCGCGATGCTCGGCATCACGGTCGTCATCGCCGTCATCGCCTCCTTCGCCTCCCCGTGAGGCGGGGGTTCGCCTCCCCGTGAGGCGGGATCCCTCCCCACGAGCCCATGAGGTGGGCCTCCTCCCCGTGGGGTGGGGATAGCCCCCGCATCCCCTAGGGGGCGGGTCTCAGGGTGAAGTGGGTGGATCACCGGATGGGCCGGAGGACGCGCGATCCGTACGTTGGTGACAACGGCGAAAGCGCGGAACTCACCCACGGAGGCGGCCATGTCGGCCCCCACGCACCCCGGCATCCGGACCACGACCACCGGCGTCGACACCCGGCTGCCCTGGTGGGCCCTCGTCCTCCCGGCAGCGGCCTTCCTCGCCCTCCTGGTCCTCATGACCGGGTCGGACGGGGCCCAGGCGACCCCGGGTGAGCTCGCGGGCGGCCGCGTCCTGGAGCACCTCTGGCAAACACTCGCTCTCTGAGTCGGAGTGGCCTGTTTCATGCGAAGCTGTGGACCATGAGCGTCGATACACCCCGCAGCATCGTGCTCCTCCGGCACGCGAAGGCAGACTGGAACGACGGACCGGACCACGAGCGTCCCCTCGCGGAACGAGGTCGCAAGGACGCCCCGGTGGCCGGCAGGCGGCTCGCCGACAGCGGCATCGCCTTCGACCTGGCCCTCTGCTCGACCGCCGTCCGCACCCGCGAGACCTGGAAGCTGGCCGTCCACGAACTGCCCGCGCGCCCCAGGACGGTGTACGAGGAGCGGATCTACGAGGCATCCCTCGGCGAGCTCATCGCCGTGGTCAACGAGACACCGGACACCGTGGACAACCTCCTGCTCGTCGGCCACAACCCGGGCATGCACGCGCTCGCCGACGCCCTGGCGGGCGAGTCCGAGGGCGACCTGCTGCCCCGGATGAACCGCAGCGGCTTCCCGACCGCCGCCTTCGCCGTCGTCACCTTCGAGGGCTCCTGGAAGTCCGTGGAGCACGGCGTCGGACGGCTCGTCGACTTCTGGGCCCCGCACGCCTGATCACGTACCCCCGTACGAGGGAGGGCCCGGGCGTCGTCCGACACCCGGGCCCTCCTCCGTACCGCCACCGCTCAGTGCGGCAGGTCGTCCTCGCCGAAGTCCGCCGCCTCGACCTCCTCGCGCGTGATGCCGAGCAGGTACAGCACGGTGTCCAGGAACGGCACGTTCACCGCCGTGTGGGCCGCCCGACGCACCACCGGCTTCGCGTTGAACGCCACCCCGAGCCCGGCCGCGTTCAGCATGTCCAGGTCGTTGGCCCCGTCGCCGATCGCCACGGTCTGCGCCAGCGGCACCCCCGCCTCCGAGGCGAACCGGCGCAGCAGCCGCGCCTTGCCCGCCCGGTCGACGATCTCGCCGGTCACCCGGCCGGTGAGCTTCCCGTCCACGATCTCCAGCGTGTTGGCGGAGGCGAAGTCGAGACCGAGCCGCTCCTTCAGGTCGTCGGTGACCTGCGTGAAACCGCCGGAGACGACGCCCACCTGGTAGCCGAGCCGCTTGAGCGTACGGATCAGGGTCCGGGCGCCCGGAGTCAGCCGCACCTCGGCGCGGACCTTGTCGACCACCGAGGCGTCGAGACCGGCGAGCAGCTCCACGCGCGCGTGGAGCGACTGCTCGAAGTCCAGCTCGCCGCGCATCGCCGCCGCCGTCACCTCGGCGACCTTGTCCTCGCAGCCCGCGTGCGCGGCGAAGAGCTCGATCACCTCGTCCTGGATCAGGGTCGAGTCGACGTCCATGACCACGAGCCGCTGGGCCCGCCGGTGCAGACCGGCGGAGACGACGGCCACGTCGACCCCGATGCCGTGCGCCTCGACGGCCAGCGCGGTCCGCAGCGGCTCGGTCCCGCAGCCCGAGACGGCGAACTCGACCGCCGTCACCGGGTACTTCGCGAGGCGGAAGATGCGGTCGATGTTGCCGCCGGTCTCCGCGATCCTGGCCGCTATGGCCGCCGTCTGCTCGGCGGTGAGCGGGTTGCCGAGGACGGTGACGTGCGAGCGGCCCTCGCCACGGGGACGGTTGTCGCCCGTGCCGGAGATGATCTCGGCCTGGAGCTTCAGCGACTCGGCCCAGCTGTGGATGGTGGCCCGGAGCTCGCCCTGCGAGGCGACGGTCGGCTCGGTGACGAGCGCGCACAGGACGAGGCGGCCCCGGGAGACCACCTGTTCGATGTCCACGACGTCGACGGAGTAGGCGGCGAGGGTGTCGAAGAGTCCCGCGGTGATCCCGGGACGGTCCTTCCCGAAGATCTTGACGAGAAGGGTGGGAACGTCTGAGGTCTGCGATGCGCTCATGGTGGTTCCACCGTATCGGGCACCGTGTGTCACCCGACCCCCCGTCCCGCCCTGCGGACACCCGACTGGTCCAGGAGTCGCCCGAAGGTCTTCACGCGGCCCGACTTTCCGAGACGGGACCGGGCCTGAAATAGTTCCCCAGGATGATTCGCCATCCCTGGACTCCCGACGACGGGGGTACATCGGGGGACAAGTAGTGGGGCATGGAGTGCCAGAACTCGTACTGGAATTGAACGGCAGGACCTGGACGCTCGATCCGTCCCGGTCGTACACCCTGGGCAGGGACCCTCAGGGTGACCTGGTGATCGACGACGCCAGGGTCTCGTGGCGCCACGCCACCATCAGCTGGGGCGGCCGGAGCTGGGTCATCGAGGACCACGGCTCCACGAACGGCACCTTCCTCCAGGGCCAGAGGATCCACCAGGTGGAGATCGGCCCCGGGTCGGCCGTCCACCTGGGCAACGCGACCGACGGCCCGCGGCTGAATCTCGCCGCCGCCGGCGCGGCCGCCGCGCCCCAGCAGGCGCCGCAGCAGCAGGTGCCCCAGCAGCAGGCCCCGGCGCACCAGGCTCCCGCGCACCAGGGTGCCGGTGCCGCCGCGGCCCAGGCCGACTGGGCCACGCACCAGGCGCCTCCGCCGCACCAGGCGCCGCAGCAGCAGGGCTGGCAGCAGCCGCCGGTCCACCAGCAGCCGCCGGCCCACCAGCAGGTCCCGCACCAGCAGGGACCCGCCCAGGGGCACCCCGGCGGCGCCGCGGGGGCGCCGTCGCCCTACGGCGACCGCAGCCCGACCACCTTCTACCAGCTGGACCTCGGCCGCGTGATGCGCATCGGCCGTGCCCTCGAGAACGAACTGGTCGTCTCCGACCTCCAGGTCTCGCGGCACCACGCCGAGTTCCACGCGACGCCCGACGGCCGCTTCGAGATCCGCGACCTCGGCTCGCACAACGGCACGTACGTCAACGGTCAGCCGATCCCCAAGGGCGGCACGGCCCTCCTCGGCCCGCAGGACATCGTCGGCGTCGGCCACTCGACCTTCCGCATCGTCGGCGGCCAGCTGGAAGAGTTCGTCGACACCGGCTCGGTCTCCTTCTCGGCCCGCCACCTCACGGTCACGGTCGACGGCGGCAAGCAGATCCTCAAGGACGTCACCTTCGGCGTCCCGGAGAAGTCGCTGATCGGCGTCATCGGCCCCTCCGGCTCCGGCAAGTCCACCCTGCTCAAGGCGCTGACCGGCTACCGCCCGGCCAACGAGGGCGACGTCCTCTACGACAACCGGAGCCTCTACAAGCAGTTCGCCGAGCTGCGCCAGCGCATCGGTCTGGTCCCGCAGGACGACATCCTGCACAAGGAGCTGACCGTCCAGAAGGCGCTGCGCTACGCGGCCAAGCTCCGCTTCCCCGGCGACACCGCCGCGACCGAGCGCGAGGCCCGCATCGACGAGGTGCTGCGCGAGCTCAAGCTCGACATCCACAAGGAGAAGAAGGTCACCTCCCTCTCCGGTGGCCAGCGCAAGCGCGTCTCCGTCGCCCTGGAGCTCCTCACCAAGCCCTCGCTGATCTTCCTGGACGAGCCGACCTCCGGCCTCGACCCGGGCATGGACCGCGACGTCATGCAGCTGCTGCGCGGCCTCGCGGACGACGGCCGCACGGTCCTCGTCGTCACCCACTCGGTGGCCGAGCTGGGCCTCTGCGACAAGCTGCTCGTGATGGCGCCCGGCGGCTCCGTGGCGTACTTCGGCCCGCCGGAGGAGGCGCTGAACTTCTTCGGCTACTCCACCTGGGCCGACGTCTTCTCCGCCTTCGAGAACTACCGCGACTACGACTGGGCGGGCCGCTGGAAGGGCTCGCAGCACTACCAGATGTACGCCGCGGACATCGACGCCGTCGCCGCGCAGCCCGTCCAGATGCCGCCGCAGGCCATGGCCAGGCCGCCGAAGCCGCAGGGCTGGGGCTCCCAGCTGTGGACCCTGATCCGCCGCTACGTGTCGGTGATCGCCTCCGACAAGGGCTTCATGGCCCTGATGGTGATCCTGCCCGCCGTCCTCGGCGCGGTCTCCGTCGTCATCCCGGCCGACTTCGGCCTGGGCCGGCCCAAGCCGCCGTCCCGCTTCAACGGCGACGCCGGCACGATCATGCTGATCCTCGCGGTCGGCATGTGCTTCTCCGGCGCGGCCAACTCCGTACGAGAGCTGATCAAGGAACGGGTCATCTACGAACGGGAGCGCGCCGTCGGCCTCTCCCGCTCCGCGTACCTCATGTCCAAGGTCATCGTCCTCGGCCTGATCACCGCCTTCCAGGGCGTGATCATCTGCGGCATCGGCTTCTCCACCCGTGAGCTGCCCGAAGAGGGCCTGTTCATGCCGCCGGCCGTCGAGCTCTGCGTCCAGGTCATCGCGCTCGGCCTGACCTCGATGATGGTCGGCCTGGTCATCTCCGCGCTGGTGAAGACCGCCGAGAAGACCATGCCGCTGCTCGTCATGTTCGCGATCGTCCAGGTCGTGTTCACCGGCATCCTCTTCCAGGTGTACGGCTCGCCCGGCCTGGAGCAGTTCGCCTGGCTCATGCCCTCCCGCTGGGGCATCGCCGGCGCCGGCACCACCCTCGACCTGGCGCACCTCATGCCGCCGTGGGACCACAAGGACCCCACGAACACCGACCCGCTGTGGGAGCACACGGTCGGCCAGTGGAGCCTCGACCTCGGCATCCAGCTGCTCATGGCCACGGTCTGCTGCGTCCTCGTGGCGCGGCTGCTGCGCCGCCACGAGCCCGAGGTCATGCGCAAGTAACGCTCGCCCCACCACGCCGAAGGGCGGCACCCCGGAGGGGGTGCCGCCCTTTCGCGCGTCAGTACGCGCTGTTGACGTTGTCGATCGAGCCGTAGCGGTCGGCCGCGTAGTTGGCGGCGGCGACGATGTTGGCGACCGGGTCGTACTGGTCGAACTTGGTGCCGGGGATGTGGTACGCCTTGAAGGTCGGGTAGATCACCTGGAGCAGGCCCTTGGACGGGACGCCGTTGATGGCGTTGATGTCCCAGTTGTTGATGGCGTACGGGTTGCCGCTGGACTCGCGCATGATGTTCCGGTGCAGGCCGTTGTAGGTGCCCGGGATGTTGTGCTTGTCCATGATGTAGAGCGCCTCGCGGATCCAGCCGTCGAGGTTGTTCGCGAAGACCGGCTTGCGGGCGACGGAACGGTTGGCGGCCGCCTTCTCCGTGGCGCGCTTCTTCGCGGCGGCCTTCGCCTTGGCCTCGGCCTTCGCCTTCGCGGCGGCCTTCGCCTTGACCTCCGCCTTGGCCTTCGCGGTGGCCTTCGCCAGGGCGTCGGCCTTGGCCTTCGCGGCCTTCGCCTGGGCGTCGAGCTTCGCCTTGGCGGCGGCCTTCGCCTTCGCCTCGGCCTCCTCCTTGGCCTTCAGACCGATGGTGGTCTGCTGCTCGCTGATGCTGGCGGCCAGCGCCTTGGCCTGCGGGCTGTTCGCGTTGTACGACCAGGCCACCTGCTGGGTGCCGGACAGAGCCTGCGGCTCGGTCTCGGTGCCGCCGTGGTGAGGCACGAGGGAGAGGGTGAGCGCTGCGGCGCCCAGAGCGGCGACGCCGGCGATCGTGGCCTTGTGGGTCTTCTTCAGACCACGACTGTGGCCAGGGGTGTTCGCAGACATGCAGGACTACCTCTTCGAATCGCTGGGGGTCGTCGCTCGGCCGGGGCGGCGCTGCGCCTGCTCGGCGGCGACGGGGGCAATTCTTAGCGGCAGCAAAATGCCGTGGCAAAGGTGTGACGTACGATCCCGGGTAGTGGATCAGGGCCCCGCGCAGGGGCCGCGCGATGCCCCCTGTGGCCCGTTTTCTCCGTCCATATCGGACAGGGTGGGTCCACTAGGGGGCTTCGTAAGTGATGTACGTCCTATGCGCGGCCTCACATCGGGCACGTAACGAACTCACCAAGAGTTGCTTCAGCAATGCGCACGGTGAGGCTTCTCCTCCGGGAGGAGGAGATGGAGGTCGCCGAACTCGTGCCAGAGGTAGCGCTCCCTCACCGCGGCGGCGTACGCGCTCCGCAGCGCGGGCCTCCCGGCGACCGCCTCCAGCATCAGCAGATGCGAGGCCTCCGGCTCGTGCAGCCCGGTGAGCAGCCCGTCCACCACCCGTACCCCGCGCGCGGGCGTCACCACCAGATCGGTCCACCCCGCGACGGCCCGCACGGGCCCGCCGCCCCCGGCACCCGCGGCCGACTCCAGCGCCCGCACCACCGTCGTACCGACGGCGACGACCCGGCCGCCCCCGGCGCGGGCCGCGTTCACCAGGGCCGCCGTCGCCGCCGGGACCTCGAAGCGCTCCGGGTAGGGCGGCTCGTGCGCCTCCGCCGACGCCACCCCCGTATGAAGACAGAGCGGGGCGATCCGTACGCCCCGGTCGACCAGCTCCGCCACCAGCCGGGCCGTGAAGGGCCGCCCCGCGCTCGGCATCTCCGCCGAACCCGACCCGTCGGGGGAGGGCCGCGCGAAGACCGTCCGGTACGCCGACAGGGGCTGGTCCCGGTCCGTGTACCCGTACCGGATGGGCCGCCCGTACCGCCCGAGCAGCCCCGGCACCTCCACGCTCACCCGCGCCCACCACAGCCGCCCGCCCCCGGGCACCAGCGGCTCCGCCAGCACGAGCCGCGCCCCTCCCGGCAGCCGTACGACCGCGCCCGCGGGACCGCCCCCACGCGGGCGCGTGCTGCCCGAGGGCTCCGGCGCCCGCAGCTCCACGGCCCAGCGCCCGTCGTCCCCCCGGGTCGAGAAGTGCACCACCACCGGCTCCCCGCCCGGCTCGGGGCCGAGGCGCCCGTCCACGGCCGCCGCCAGCGTCGTCGAGGTGTTGACGACGAGGACGTCCCCGGCCCGCAGCAGCGCGGGCAGCTCCCTGAAGGAGTGGTGCGACACCGCCGTGCCCCGCGACACGAGCAGCCGCACGTCGTCCCGGCCGCGCCCGGACCCCCGCTGCTCGGCCGGCACCCGCGCCGACAGCTCCGCCGGCACCCTCACGGCCAGTGCCATCACGCCTCCAGGAAGGCCGGCGCGGAATACCGGCCGCTCGCCGGCCGTTCGTCCAGCAGCCGCAGGAAGACGGGGGCGACGTCGGCCGGAGCGGGAGTCCCGGACAGGTCCTCGCCCGGCTCCGCGGCGGCCAGCATGTCCGTCCGCATCCCGCCCGGATCCACCCACCAGACCCGCAGCCCCGGCTCCTCCACCGCCAGCACCGCCGACAGCTGGTCGAGCGCCGCCTTCGTCGCCCCGTACGCCCCCCAGGTCCGGTACGCCTCCGCGGCCGCGTCCGAACTCAGATTGACCACCGCGCCGGCGGGCGCCGTGCGCAGCAGCGGCAGCGCCTCCTGCAGCAGCCCCAGCGGGGCCACCACGTTGACCTCCAGGGCGGCCCGGAAACCGTCCAGCGGGTGCCGGTCGAGCGGCACCAGCGGTTCCGCGCCCAGGACCCCCGCGTTGTTCACGAGCAGATCGAGCCCGCCGAGCCCCTCCGCCGCCGCCACGAGCTCCCGCCGATGCGCCGCGTCCGTCACGTCCCCCGCCAGTGCCACCACCCGCGCCCCGCGCGCGCGTGCCGCCGCCGCGCTCTCCTCCAGCACCTCAGCCGTACGGGCGTCCAGCACCAGGTCCCAGCCCCGCCCGGCGAGAGCCTCGGCCAGCGCCCTCCCCAAACCCCTCGACGCCCCCGTGACGATCGCGACAGCCATGACGTCCATCCCCTCTCTCCTTCGGACGGCTCCACCCTCCGGCCGCGGCCCCGCCCACCGCCTCGTCCCCGGGCCCGGACCGCCGAGGGCACTTCGACCTAGGCCTCCGGACCTGCTCCGCCCTCGTCCCCGGACGGATACGGACCGTCACACCCCGCCGGTACGGTGAACACATGAGCCATCGACCGAGCTCCGGCCTGGCCGCCGTGAGCACCGCCCTCCTGGCGATGAGCCGCCATCTGGAGGTCCGCGACGTCCTCAAGACGATCGTGGCCTCCGCGCGCGAGCTGCTCGACGCCGAGTACGCGGCCCTGGGCGTCCCCGACGACCACGGCGGCTTCGCCCAGTTCGTGGTCGACGGCGTCAGCGACGAGCAGTGGAGGGCGATCGGCCCGCTGCCCCGCCAGCACGGCATCCTGGCCTCGATGCTCCACAAGGCCGAGCCCGAGCGGCTCGCCGACGTCCGCACGGACCCCCGCTTCGAGGGCTGGCCGGATGCCCACCCCGAGATGTCCGACTTCCTCGGCCTGCCCGTCCGCGACGGCGACGAGATCCTCGGCGCCCTCTTCCTCGCCAACAAGCGCTGCCCGAAGCCCGGCGGCGGCTGCGGCTTCACCGCCGAGGACGAGGCGCTCCTCTCGATCCTCGCCCAGCACGCGGCCATCGCCCTCACCAACGCCCGGCTGTACGAGCGCAGCCGCGAGCTCACCATCGCCGAGGAGCGCTCCCGCCTCGCCCACGAGCTGCACGACGCCGTCAGCCAGAAGCTCTTCTCGCTCCGCCTGACCGCCCAGGCCGCCGCCGCCCTCGTCGACCGCGACCCGGTCCGCGCCAAGGACGAGCTCCAGCAGGTCGCCGCGCTCGCCGCCGAGGCCGCCGACGAGCTGCGCGCCGCCGTCGTCGAGCTCAGGCCCGCCGCCCTCGACGAGGACGGCCTCGTCCACACGCTCCGCACCCAGATCCAGGTCCTGGACCGCGCCCACTCCGCCCGGGTGACCTTCGAGAGCCCGGGGACCCGGGCCCTGCCCGCCGCCCAGGAGGAGGCCGTCCTCCGGGTCGCGCAGGAGGCCCTGCACAACGCCCTGCGGCACGCGGACGCGGAGCTCGTCTCGGTCTCCCTCACCCGCAGCGGACAGGGCGCGCGGCTCACCGTCACCGACGACGGCAAGGGCTTCGACCCGCGCGCGGTCCGCCGCGCCGGCCGCCACCTCGGCCTGGTCTCCATGCGGGACCGCGCGAGCGGCGTCGGCGGCAGACTCACGGTGACCTCGGCCCCGGGCGAGGGCACCACGATCGAGATGGAGGTCCCCGGTGGCTGACAAGCCGATCCGCGTGCTCCTGGTCGACGACCACCAGGTCGTCCGCCGGGGCCTGCGCACCTTCCTGGAGGTGCAGGACGACATAGAGGTCGTGGGGGAGGCCTCCGACGGGGCGGAGGGCGTCGCCAGGACGGAGGAGCTGCGCCCGGACGTGGTCCTCATGGACGTGAAGATGCCGGGCACGGACGGCATCGAGGCGCTCAAGCGGCTCCGTGAGCTGGCCAACCCCGCCAGGGTCCTGATCGTCACCAGCTTCACCGAGCAGCGGACGGTCGTCCCCGCGCTCCGCGCCGGCGCCCGCGGATACGTCTACAAGGACATCGACCCCGACGCCCTGGCCGGCGCGATCCGCTCCGTCCACGCCGGGCACGTCCTGCTCCAGCCCGAGGTGGCCGGCGCGCTCCTCGCCCAGGACGACTCCCACGGCGGGGGCACGGGGCGGGGCTCCACCCTCACGGAGCGGGAGCGCGAGGTCCTCGGCCTGATCGCGGACGGCCGCTCCAACCGGGAGATCGCCCGCGCCCTCGTCCTCTCCGAGAAGACGGTCAAGACCCACGTCTCGAACATCCTGATGAAGCTCGACCTCGCGGACCGCACCCAGGCGGCGCTGTGGGCGGTACGGCACGGCCTCACCGGCTGACGCGCCCCCTGTACGCGCCGGGCGCACGACCGTTCAGTACTTCATACCGTCGTGTGGATGTCCCCCGTTCGGCGCAACCCGACGGGGGGTGCGGCGTTCTCCATGGCGTGCTGCGGCGGACCGGCCGCAGCGATGACCAGGAGGATGTACCCAGTGAAGAACCTCAAGAAGGCCGCCGCCCTCACCCTGATCGCCGGTGGCATCGTCGCCGCGGGCGCGGGCGTCGCCTCCGCGAACACGGACGCCGACGGGCAGGCCCTCCACTCGCCGGGCGTCGGCTCCGGCAACCTGGTGCAGGTCCCGGTCCACGTCCCCGTGAACGTCTCCGGCAACACGGTCAACGTGATCGGCCTGCTCAACCCGGCCTTCGGCAACGGCGCCGTCAACGGCTGACCCTCATCCGACGTCGGTCCCGTGTGGGCATACGTTCCGCAAGGGCGGAACGGGTGGGCACACGGGACCCACCGGCGCCCAGCCGCCCGACCCACCTCAGGCCCCACGGCCCGCCACATCGGGCCCCGCCGGCCGGCCCCGGAGCCGAAGCGCGAGCTTCAGAACCCCCGCTCCCGCTCCTCCACGTACGCGTTGTACGCCGCGACCTGCGCCCGCCGAGCCACCCGCTCCACCGGCCGCAGCGCATCGCCCCGCGCCGCCATCTCCGACGCGCTCACCGCACCCCCGTGACCGTGGTCGTACGCCAGGTCCACGAGCAGACCGACCCGCTGCGCCAGCTCCAGGACCCGCACCGCACGCGGCGGATAACCCGGGGCCAGCACCTCGCGGCCCACCTCCGCCCGCGCCCGGTACGCCTCGCGCGCCGCGTCCGCCGCGGGCCCCGAGGCCGCCACGTCGAGCCGGGTCAGCACCGCCGTCGCGTCCCGCAGCGCCTCGGCCAGCTCCCGCTCGGCCTCGCCGAGCGAGGGCACGTCGGCGGGCGGGGCCTCCCGCACGGCCATGCAGTGCCAGACCACCGAGACGTGCACGTCACCCGCGGGACCGGCCTCGGTGACCTCCGGCACGAGACCGTACGGCGCGCCGAAACCCACCACTGCCTCCTCCGCCTCCAACGCGCGCGCGTTGAAGTCCGGCGGACCGCTCAGCCCCAGCGGATGCCCCGGCGCCGGCAGCGCCACCCGCCACCCGGTCACCCCGAGCCGCCGCAGCCGGCCCAGCGCGAGCGTCAGCCCCACCGGCCCCGCCTCACCGGGCAGCCCCTCCACGCGGTGCACCGCGTCCTCCCCGACAATCGCCAGCGCCGCCTCGTCCGGCGACACCGCCCCGGCCAGCAGGGCATTGCCCCAGGCGGCCAGACGTCCTGAGCGTGGTTCCGAAAGCATCCCCCCAGACTAAGGACTGAAAGGAAGCCCTACGGACCGGTCCGCTCCGTCGATAACGTAGGTTTTCCCCTGGACGCCGCGCCCATCGGCGCAAGGCGACGACAAGACTCGACCGCAAGGGGAGACAACGCGCTCATGAGCGATGTACTGGAGCTGGTGGACGTATCCGTGGTCCGCGACGGACGGGCTCTGGTGGACGATGTCTCCTGGTCGGTCAAGGAGGGCGAGCGCTGGGTGATCCTCGGACCCAACGGCGCCGGCAAGACCACCCTTCTGAACATCGCCTCCAGCTACCTCTTCCCCACCAAGGGCACCACCCGCATCCTGGGCGAGCAGCTCGGCGGCGTCGGCACCGACGTCTTCGAGCTCCGCCCCCGCATCGGCATGGCCGGCATCGCGATGGCGGAGAAGCTCCCCAAGCGCCAGACCGTCCTGCAGACCGTCCTCACCGCCGCGTACGGCATGACCGCCACCTGGAACGAGGACTACGACCCGGTCGACGAGGAGCGCGCCAAGGCCTTCCTCGACCGGCTCGGGATGAACGACTACCTGGACCGGAAGTTCGGAACCCTCTCCGAGGGCGAGCGCAAGCGCACCCTCATCGCCCGCGCGATGATGACCGACCCGGAGCTCCTCCTCCTCGACGAGCCCGCCGCCGGCCTCGACCTCGGCGGCCGCGAGGACCTGGTCCGCCGCCTGGGCCGCCTCGCCCGCGACCCGTACGCCCCCTCCATGATCATGGTCACCCACCACGTCGAGGAGATCGCCCCCGGCTTCACCCACGTCCTGATGATCCGTCAGGGCAAGGTCCTCGCCGCCGGCCCCGTGGAGATGGAGCTCACCTCCCGCAACCTCTCCCACTGCTTCGGCCTGCCGCTCGTCGTCGAGCGCGTCGGCGACCGATGGACCGCCCACGGCCTGCCCCTGAAGTGACCGGCCGGGGCACCGGCGACCCGCACAGCCGCCCGCGCCCTGTCCCGGAAGGACCCCACCGCCCTACCATGACCACGTGGACATCGACGCGTGGGTCTGGTGGCTGATCGGCGCGGTGGGGCTCGGCATTCCGCTGGTCCTGACCGCGATGCCGGAGTTCGGCATGTTCTCCGTCGGCGCGGTCGCCGGGGCGGTGACCGCGGCCCTCGGCTTCGGCGTCGTCGCCCAGGTGCTCGTCTTCGTCGTCGTCTCCGTGGCGCTCGTCGCGGTGGTGCGTCCGATCGCCACCCGCCACCGCGACGGCAGACCCGAACTCGCCACCGGTGTCGACGCCCTGAAAGGGCGTCAGGCCGTCGTGCTGGAACGGGTCGACGGCAGCGGAGGCCGCATCAAGCTCGCCGGCGAGGTCTGGTCCGCCCGCACCCTCGACACCGGCCAGACCTTCGAGCCCGGCGAACAGGTCGACGTCGTGGACATCGACGGAGCGACCGCCGTGGTCATGTGACGTGAGGTCATGTGACGTCACATGACCGAACCTCGCCCATGACGCTCCGCCATCTGGGAAACTCGATCATCAGAAGAAACCCGGCAGACAACCGGCAGCGAAGGGCACGGGGAACACGATGTCAGCAGTCATCATCGTCCTGATCATTCTGGTGGTGCTCGTCTTCATCGCCCTGATCAAGACGATCCAGGTCATCCCGCAGGCGAGCGCGGCGATCGTGGAGCGCTTCGGCCGCTACACCCGCACGCTCAACGCCGGTCTGAACATCGTCGTCCCGTTCATCGACTCGATCCGCAACCGGATCGACCTCCGCGAACAGGTCGTCCCGTTCCCGCCGCAGCCGGTGATCACCCAGGACAACCTGGTCGTCAACATCGACACCGTCATCTACTACCAGGTGACCGACGCCCGGGCCGCCACCTACGAGGTCGCCAGCTACATCCAGGCGATCGAGCAGCTCACCGTCACCACCCTGCGCAACATCATCGGCGGCATGGACCTGGAGCGGACCCTCACCTCCCGCGAGGAGATCAACGCGGCCCTGCGCGGCGTCCTCGACGAGGCCACCGGCAAGTGGGGCATCCGCGTCAACCGCGTCGAGCTCAAGGCCATCGAGCCGCCGACCTCCATCCAGGACTCGATGGAGAAGCAGATGCGCGCCGAGCGCGACAAGCGCGCCGCGATCCTCACCGCCGAGGGCACCCGCCAGTCCGCCATCCTCACCGCCGAGGGCGAGAAGCAGTCCGCGATCCTGCGCGCCGAGGGCGAGGCCAAGGCCGCCGCCCTCAAGGCCGAGGGCGAGGCGCAGGCCGTCCGCACCGTCTTCGAGGCGATCCACGCGGGAGACCCGGACCAGAAGCTCCTCTCGTACCAGTACCTCCAGATGCTCCCGAAGATCGCCGAGGGCGACGCCAACAAGCTCTGGATCGTGCCCAGCGAGATCGGCGACGCCCTCAAGGGCCTCTCCGGAGCCTTCGGCAACGTGGGCGGCGGCACCCCCGGCTTCAACGTCAAGGACATTCCGTCCGCACGACGAGACGAACCGACAGTTGACTGACACGTACACGTAATCCTCGTGCATGATCGGTGTGAGCCCCTCGACCTCGACGACCTCGGGGCGGGGAGGCGACTCACTGACCCTGTAAGGAGATGGCGTTGTCCATCTGGGAAGCCCTGGCGGTCTTCGCCGCCGGCATCGGCGCCGGCACCATCAACACCATCGTCGGATCGGGAACGCTCATCACGTTCCCGGTCCTCCTCGCGACCGGACTCCCCCCGATCACCGCGAACGTCTCCAACGCCCTCGGCCTCGTCCCCGGCTCCATCAGCGGGGCCATCGGCTACCGCCGCGAACTCAAGGGCCAGAAGGCCCGCGTCCTGCGCCTCGGCGCCGCCGCCCTCCTCGGCGGACTCATCGGCGCCGTCCTGCTCCTGGCCCTGCCGTCCCAGGCCTTCGACGCGATCGTCCCCGTCCTCATCGGCCTCGCGCTCCTCCTGGTCCTCTTCCAGCCCCGTATCGCCGCCGCCGTGAAGCGGCGCCGGGAGCAGACCGGCACCGAGGCGCACCCCGACGGCGGCCCCGCCCTCCTCGTCGGCCTCTTCCTCGCCAGCATGTACGGCGGATACTTCGGCGCCGCCCAAGGAGTCCTCTACCTCTCCCTCATGGGCCTGCTGCTCCACGACGACCTGCAGCGCATCAACGCCGTCAAGAACATCCTCGGCGCCCTGGTCAACGGAGTCGCCGCCGTCTTCTTCCTCTTCGTCGCCGACTTCGACTGGACGGCCGTCCTGCTCATCGCCGTCGGCTCCACCCTCGGCGGCCAGCTCGGCGCCAAGGTCGGCCGCAGACTGCCCCCCACGGTCCTGCGCGGAGTGATCATCGCCGTCGGCATCGTGGCCATCCTCCAACTGACCCTCGGCTAGCCACGACCGGCCACGACGACGGAAGGGCCCGCCTCCCCACCGGGGGAGACGGGCCCTTCCGCACGTCCGCGCCTCATGTACGCAGCCTCATGTACGCCCGCGGATCACGCCCCTACGCCGCCGAGTCGGCCAGCCACGCCGGCAGCGCCGACCGCTCGCTCGCCCGCATCGCGAGCAGCATCGCGTCCGCCGGAGTCGGCTCGAACGGCTGGTGCAGCAGCGGCATCCCCGCCTGCTCCGGCGTCCGGTCCGCCTTGCGGTGGTTGTCCTCGGCACAGGAGGCGACCGTGTTCAGCCAACTGTCCCCACCACCCTGCGCCCGCGGCACGACGTGGTCCACCGTCGTCGCCCGCCGCCCGCAGTACGCGCACCGGTGCTGGTCCCGGACCAGCACCCCCCGCCTCGACCACGGGGCCTGTCTTCGGAACGGCACCCGTACGTACCGGCAGAGCCTGATCACCCGCGGGACCGGCAGGTCGACGGCGGCACCTCGCACCCTCAGCTCGGGATGGGCCTGCTCGACGACGGCCTTGTCCTGCAGGACGAGAACCACCGCACGGTTGAGTGTGACCGTCGAAAGCGGCTCGAAGCTCGCGTTCAGTACCAGCGTGTCCCGCATGTTGCCCACCTCCCGTGTGCCGGCCCCAGCCCCCCACGGGGCTCCGAGCCTGGATCAACGATGGCCGGGCCGGCCGGGTCGGACAACGCAATTTCCTGCGCAACAAAAGATGCCCGCTTCTGATCTCTCCAAGACCAGAAGCGGGCAAACAACAAACGAACGATCAGACCGCCGCAGGAGCCGCGTACTCACCGATCAACTGGGCACGGCCGAGCGTGTGGAACCGCAGGTTGAACCCGACGGCCGCCGGCGAGGTGTCGGCGTCCGTACCGAGCTTCTCCTTGTCCACCGCGTACACCGTGAAGACGTACCGGTGCGACTCGCCCGCCGGGGGAGCGGCACCGCCGAAGTCCTTCGAGCCGTAGTCGTTCCGCGCGTGCACGGCACCGGCCGGCAGCCCCTCGAACGACCCCGACCCGGCACCGGCCGGCAGCTCCGTCACCGACACCGGGATGTCGAACAGCACCCAGTGCCAGAACCCGCTGCCCGTCGGGGCGTCCGGGTCGAAGCAGGTGACCGCGAAGCTCTTCGTCTCCGCCGGGAACCCCTCCCACCTCAGGTGCGGCGAGGTGTTCCCCTCCGCGTACACCTGAGCGTCCTTCAGCACCCCGCCCGGCGCGACGTCGTCGCTCACCACGGTGAACGACGCCACCGGCGGATGGAAGTCATGGGGGAGCGGCGCCCTCTTGCCCTCGGACACGTCGAGTACCTCCGAATCGTCCGTCAACGCTGACGGTCCCGAGCCTAGAGCCCTAGAGCCAGTTGCGACGGCCGCCGACCTCGGCGAGCCACTGGTTGAGGTAAGCCGCCCAGTCGGTCGTGTGGAAGTCGTGCAGCCCCACCTTGAACGCACGGAAGGAGTCGCTGCCCTCGGTGAAGAGACCCGGCTTCTTGTCCATCTCCAGGACGACGTCCATCTCGCGCTCGTCCGCGACGAAGCTGACCTCGACCTGGTTCAGCCCCCGGTACTGCTGCGGCGCGAAGAACTCGATCTCCTGGTAGAAGGGCAGCCTCTGGCGCGTCCCCCGGATGTGCCCGCGCTCCATGTCCGCGCTCTTGAAACGGAAGCCCAGCTGGATGAAGGCGTCCAGGATCGCCTGCTGCGCCGGCAGCGGGTGCACGTTGATCGGGTCCAGGTCGCCGGAGTCCACGGCCCGCGCGATCTCCAGCTCCGTCGTCACCCCGATGTTCATCCCCCGCAGCTGCTGCCCGGCGACGGCGGTGACCGGCGTCTCCCACGGGATCTCCAGACCGAACGGCACGACGTGCACGGCGCCGGCCTTGACCTCGAAGGCACCACCGAGCCGCACCTTCACGAACTCGATGTCCTGCTTGTGCTCCTGGTCACCGCCCTCGACCTCGACACGCGCCTGCAGCCCGACGGAGAGCCCCTCGATCTGCTGGTCGACGCTGCCGCCCTGGATCCGCACCTCGCCCTGCACGACCCCACCCGGGACGACGTTCTCCTCCGTGAGCACCGTCTCCACGGTGGCCCCGCCGGCACCCAGGCTCGCGAGCAGCTTCTTGAATCCCATGACTTCCACTCCTTCTCGGTCCTGACCCCTACATACGCGCGACGACCGTAGCCGGTTCCCCTCCGGTCCCCGGTACGCTCGGACGGCATGAGCGAGAGCCCCGACCGTACGCCGCTCCCGCGGACCTTCTTCGACCGCCCCGTACTGGAAGTGGCCCCCGACCTCCTGGGCCGCACCCTCGTCCGCAACACCGACGAGGGCCGGATGGAACTGCGCCTCACGGAGGTGGAGGCGTACGCCGGCGCCATCGACCCCGGCTCGCACGCCTTCCGGGGCCGCACCGCACGCAACGCCGTCATGTTCGGACCGCCCGGCCACGCGTACGTCTACTTCACCTACGGCATGTGGCACTGCCTCAACCTGGTGTGCGGCCCCGAGGGCCACGCGAGCGGTGTCCTGCTCCGCGCGGGTGAAATCGTCGAGGGCGCCGACCAGGCCCGCCCCCGCCGCCGCTCGGCCCGCTCCGACCACGAGCTCGCCAAGGGGCCGGCCCGCCTGGCCACGGCCCTCGACGTCGCCCTCTCCCTGAACGGCACGGACACCTGCGCGGGCCAGGACGGCCCGCTCGCCCTCCTCACCGGCACGCCCCCGTCCCCGGACCGCATCCGCAGCGGCCCCCGCACGGGAGTCGGCGGCGAGGGCGCCCCGCACCCCTGGCGCTTCTGGATCACGGAGGACCCGACGGTCAGCCCGTACCGGCCCCACACCCCTCGCAAGCGGAGGCTTGACTCGTCGAGGGCGACCGACTAACGTGGCCCGAGCCGTTGGAACCCGGCCTGCTTGTTCAAGCACCCCGGGGAGCGGCCACTCACTACTCAAGATGATCACCCCGATCGGGGTTCATTTCGGCATTCCGAAATTCGTTTCGAATGGCTCGATTATGAACGTCCCGGGAAATCAGCTAAAGTAGTGAGCACGCCGGAAGGGCCCGGAGCGAAAGCGAACGGGACCGGAAAGCACCGAGGAAATCGGATCGGAAAGATCTGATAGAGTCGGAAACGAAGGAAGCG